>PEWS01000037.1 GCA_002779355.1 Candidatus Nealsonbacteria bacterium CG07_land_8_20_14_0_80_39_13
AAGGGGTTTGAGCAGAATTCTAATGATGCTTGTTTCCGAATAAGCCTTTTTGAAAGTTTCACCCGTTTCTATGTGTTTTAAAATTTCCCTCCCCCTGTCTTTCAAGGATGATGTTGCCGGCCGGATGACATATTGTATCACCGCCTCTTCATCTTTTTCTGATTTAGTCAAAACATTGGTTATATTAGAAAGCGGGTCTGCTTCCAGATTCAGGTAAGTCTTTATGGGGAGAAGGGAATTCTCCGACAGTTTCATCTCTCCGCCGGCGATTATTTCCGTTTCAGAGAATATATTGTAGTCTTGGGGAAGTTCGGAAATGTCAGCGTAGGGGAAAAAGCTGTAGATTTGTTTTTTGACGGATTCTTTTATTTCTTCGGGGACAGCGGTAAAAAATTTTATTTCTTTGCCGATTTTCGCAATTTCAAAACTGATCCATTGTCCCGGGTCAAGAAGCCCTTTTTTCTTGAGGGAAGTGAGACTGGAGAGGAAATGTTCCGTTGTTGATATCCATTCCTTTTCTTCCTTGCGGACCTCTTTCCTTTCGTCTATTTTTTCCTTAGAGATCCTGACGAGGAAAAGAGAAAATCTTAAAGATTTTTTGACCATCCTTTTTTTTATTCCTCGGTCGAAAATAAGCTTTAGGAAAGCCGGAAGAGAGAAAAAAAGAATAACAAAAAAAACGCAGAACAAAGCTATCGCTCCCCAATAATCCGGTATTGCCACAATATCAAATTCCATATTTTTTTAAAATTAATTTCCTCCCCTCTTTTTCTTCTTTTTTCCTGATATAAACTCGTCTTCTTCTGGCGCCAATTCGTCCATGGTTTTTTTGAAATTTTCTAAATTTTGCTTCAGGAAAGGATTTCTCATTGCGTATTTGTCTCTTTCCAATCCCTCAATCTGTTCTCCTATCGCTTTGATGAAATAATTAAAGAATCCTTTCGCCATCTCATTTCTTTTCTTTTCGTCTTTTTCAAAAAGCATTCTTTCGAAGCCGATTTTTATTTCTTTAGATTTTAAAGAAAGAAGAACGATGGGTATATTCTCCCTTTTTGTTTTCCTGATTTTTCCATTTTCTACATCAAGGCCGTATTCAAGTTTCCTTCCGCCCAATTCATTTTTTTCTGTAAATTTTTTTATTTTTTCTTCAATTCTTCTACCTGTGCCTTCATTATCCGCTACTTCGTCAATGGCGCAGATTATTCTGCCGGTGAGTGTGTCAAAAATTACAGTATCAAGCCCATTTTTTAGGTCGTCGTAATCAGACGTCCCAACGGCGACGAATCTGCCCTTTGAATATTCCTCAAAAAATTTATTAAGGAGTAAGGATACGAGTATTTCCAGTTTTGCTCCGTCTGTTTTTAATTTTTCTTTTTCTATTTCTTTTAAGGAAAGTTTTTTCTCGTGTATTTTTTCCATTACGCCCTCTGTCGCTATCAAGTCGCTTTCTATCTTCTCCTTACTATAAACATCAGAATAGTCACGAGGATTTATCCGCAAATTAGGCCCTATGGGCAATCCCATTTTCCTTAATGACTCAGATTGTTTGCCTATTTTCTCCAGAAGTCTCTCAAAAAACTCCTCTTCGGGGGTTCTTTTTTGTTCGGCCTTATTGTTTGTCGGTTTTTCTATTCCCATATTATTCTTTTTACCATTTTTAACTTCCAAGTTCAATATTATGATATAGTTGGCTTATGTTTACTCATTATAAAACAGAAGGATTTATTCTCAAGAAAGAAGATAAGGGCGAGGCGGACAGGCTTTTTACTCTCTACACCAAGGATTTCGGGAAGATACAATTATTGGCCAGAGCGGAAAGAAAGATAAACTCAAAATTGAGGGCCAGGCTGGAGCTTTTTTATTTATCTGAAGTTGAATTTATACAGGGCAAGCATTACAAGACATTAACTGATGTTGTTTTGTTGGATGATTTTAAAGGAGTAAGGAGGGATTTAGCCAAACTCTCTATTGCTCAAAAAATCTCTGAGGCTTTAGTCGGAGCGGTTCATGGCCAGGAAGCAGACTCGGCGATATGGGATTTGCTTAATGAAACTTTCCGCAAGCTGGACGATTGCCAACTGACTGATTTGCAATTTAGCCGATTATTTTATTTCTGCTTCCTCTGGAATTTCATTTCTATTTTGGGTTACGAAATAGATCCTTCCGGTTATGATTGTTTCAGAGGAGAACGCCTCGGCGAAATTTTGAGGATTTTTTCAAAGCGGGATTGGGATACCCTTTTGAAATTAAAAATAACAGACAAAGACGTCAAAGAAATCCAAAACTCCTTAGAAGATATTTTGGAAGGCGTTTTGGCAAAACTCCTCTAATGCTTTGAATTTTTTCCATTATTCTTCCTTTTCCTCTTCCATCTTTTTGAGCTGTTCCAGCCACCCTTTCTTTGTTTCCTCAACGTCTTTTATTGAATTTTCCAATTCTTCAATATCGTGTTCAGGCCACGTCTTTCTTTTTCCCGTGAGCTCTTCTAATTTGCTTTCTACCCATTTTAGGTGTCCCCTTATCTCTCCCTTGACTGTCTCTACGTCCTTTTTTATATTTTTTGGGTTCTCAAAATTTTTTCCTTCCATTTTTTTTATTTTTTTAATTAATATTTGTTAATAATTTTTTATATTACAGTCTTGCGACGCTATAGTTACTTTACCACTTGCGGGGTTGTAATTCAGCGACTTAAAGGGGCTTTTGGCAAAGGCGAGTAAATTTGTTAAGATAAAGGCATTACGAAATCATTGTGATTTACTTTTATCAAACTAACATTCAACTAAATTTATGAAGAGGAAAGTTATTTTATTTTTGCTTCTTTTGGCTCTTGTCTGCGGAGGAGCCGGTTATTGGACATGGCAGAAGAACAGCTATTCAAAAGATATCTTGAAATTAGAGCTTTTAGGGAAAGAGGATGCGACTGTAGCTGAAGAGATTGAATATACTGTGAAATACAAAAACAATGGAGATATCCGTCTTGAAGAAGCGAAGCTGATATTCGAATATCCTCAATACTCAATCGTTGAAGACAATATTTTGAGAAAGGAAATAGACTTGGAAGACATTTACCCCGGAGAAGAAAAAACCATCAGTTTTAAGACCAGATTATTGGGCAAAGAGGGGGATATCAAAAAAGCCAATGTCTGGCTTAGTTATAAGCCGAAAAATCTGAAAGCTAAATACGAATCAAGCACTAGCTTGGCGACTCGGATAAAATCCGTTCCTCTGACATTTGAATTTGATATGCCCTCAAGAATAGAGCCCCTCAAAGATTTTAAATTTCGTTTGAATTATTTTTCCAATATTGATTATCCAATTCTCGGATTAAGGGTGGTGGCTGATTATCCTTCAGGTTACGAATTCAAAGAATCTGCGCCCAGAGATTTGGAAAAGAAGGAATGGGAAGTAGGGGTATTGAATAGGGCAGAGGGAGGAAGGATTGAAGTCACCGGCCAGCTTTCCGGAGGAGTTGGGGAAGACGAACTTTTTAGAGCGAAAATAGGAACATGGCGAGACGGAGAATTTGTTGTTCTTAAAGAAGCTATCAAGGGAGCGTCAATTATTGAACCATCTCTGGACATGGCTCAAAAGATAAACAGCAATCCGAAGTTCACTGCTTCGCCGGGGGACTGGCTTCATTATGAAGTCTCATTCAAAAACATAGGGAAAGATAGTTTGGATAGTTTAATTTTAATAAACAAATTGGAAGGGAATTTCTTTGACTTCTCAACCATTAAATCCGATTATGGCAGTTTTCAGCCGGGAGACAATTCAATTATTTTTGACTGGAAAAAGGTTCCAAAACTGCAAATACTTTCTTCAATGGAAGAAGGGAGTGTGGAGTTTTGGGTTAAATTAAAAGACGATTTGGGCGTTGCTAAAAATTCAGAAATAAAAAATACCATTACCTTGAACCAGGCCAGAGAAGAGTTTGTTACTAAGGTCAATTCTAAAATTTTCTTAAGCCAGAGAGGATATTTCCAAGATGAAATTTTCGGCAACGACGGGCCTATTCCTCCGCAAACTGGTTCTGAAACAACTTACACGATAATGTGGCAGGTCAAGAATTATTCCAATGACGTTAATAACGCAAAAGTAAAAGCGGTTCTTTCGGAAGGAGTTCGTCTGACGGGAAAAATTTTCCCGGAAGACCAGTCTTCTAAATTAGCCTTTGATTCGCAATCAAGGGAGATTGTTTGGGCGGTCGGGGATTTGAAGGCAGGAGAAGGGATTATGACTTCCGCGCCGAATATTTCTTTTCAAATTTCTTTTACCCCGTCTGAAGCTCAAAAAGGGAAGCTGGCCCAGCTTATCGGAGAGGCCAGTTTGATGGGAGAGGATGCCTGGACGAAGGGAAACTTGGAAACAAAAAGTCCGGCTATAGACACTGCCTTACCTGACGACTTAACCGTCAACGAAAAAGAAGGCGCCATCCAATAAAACCTACAACCTATAACTTGGAGCTCAGAGCCTACAATATAGGGTCAAAAATAATTTTCAAGAGAATGGAAAATGAAATAAATTCAATAGGGCGATTATTGTCTCAAGCGATGGTGATTATGCCGGTTTGATAAAATTTTTGCAAGAGAAGGATAAATTAAAAATTATACTTTCTCCGAGTATTCAGAAAAAATGTTCAATCCTTCTCAAGAGAACAAGCGCCCCGATTGCTTATTTGAATGATAAAAGATTGATTTTACAGATTAGAAAAGAAAAAGCCCCCACAAAGGACAAGCCTTAACAGGGTCTTTTTCGTAGTAATACTATTAATATATCAAATTGTCAGTCAATGTCAATGCTAAAACTGCGGAAAACAGAATTCTTAAAAGAGCGGTAGAGGACGGGTCTCTCCCGATTTTGTTTTGGAGTTTGGGAGCAAAATCTGCTATGATTAGAATGAATAAACCGGAAGCTTATAATTTTGAATTTAATATTTTAGTATGGAGGATTTGATGCAAAAAATTATATCATTATGCAAACGCCGCGGATTTGTGTTTCCGTCGTCTGAAATATACGGCGGATTTTCCGCTATCTACGATTACGGCCCTTATGGAGCGGAACTGGCCAATAATATAAAAAAAGAATGGTGGAAAGCGATGGTCCAAATGCGGGAAGATATCGTCGGCTTGGATTCGGCCATATTCATGCATCCGAAAATTTGGGAAGCTTCCGGCCACGTTTCCGGTTTTTCCGATCCTTTATCTGAATGCAAAAAATGCCATAATCGCTTGAGAGCCGATCATCTTCTGGAATCAGCCGATGTTTTTGCCGATGAAAAAATGTCGGAAGAGGAAATCAATAAAATCTTTTCTGCTAATATGGAAAAGATAAAATGCCCGATTTGCGGGAAAAGCGATTTTACGGAAATTAAGAAATTTAATCTGCTGGTCAAATCTAATTTGGGAAATTTTACCGGCGATTGGAGTAAAAACCCTGTTTACCTTCGCGGAGAGACTTGCCAGGGAATTTACGTAAATTACAAAAATGTTTTAGATACCGCCAGAGTAAAAATTCCCTTCGGCATCGCTCAAATCGGAAAAGCCTTCCGCAACGAAATCACCGCCCGCCAGTTTATTTTTAGAACTCGCGAATTTGAGCAGATGGAAATGCAATATTTTGTTTCTCCCGGGAAAGAGATTGAAGAATACGGAAAATTAAAAGAAGTAAGATGGCAGTATTATTTGGATTTGGGAATAAAAGAGGAAAATCTCAAATGGCACAAGCACGAAAATTTGGTTTTTTACGCCAAAGAAGCTTACGACATTGAATATAATTTCCCTTTCGGGTTTAAAGAATTGGAAGGAATCCACGCCCGCGGAGATTATGATTTGTCTCAGCACAGCAAGTTTTCCGGACAGGAACTTTCCTATCTCGATCCGGCGACTGGCGAGAAGTACATTCCTCACATAATAGAATCTTCGGTTGGCGTAGGAAGGACAATGTTGGCTGTTTTGTCGGACGCTTATACTGAAGAAAAGATGGATGGGGAGGAAGGAAGAGTTGTTCTGAAAATTTCAAAAAAATTAGCGCCGGTCAAAGTGGCGATTTTCCCATTATTGAGGAACAAGCCGGAATTAGTCCAAAAAGCCAAGGAAGTTTATGATCTTCTCAAACCGACTTTTATGTGTGAGTTTGATGATAATGGAAACATCGGCAAGAGGTACAGGAGGCAGGATGAGATCGGCACGCCGATATGTCTGACCATTGACTTTGACTCTTTAGAAAAAGGAGATGTCACTATCCGCGACCGCGACACCATGAAACAAGAGCGAATTGTCGTGAAAGACTTAGTTGACACAATTAAACAAAAATTAGAACAATAAAATTATTAACTAAATTAAAATAAAAAATATGAGCGAAGCAAATTTAAGCGATTACGTTAACGGGATTAAGGGAAAAGTAGAGCAAATGGAAAGGGACATGAGGGATTGGAAAAAATGCCTGGAGGATGCCAAGAAGGAGATAGAAAAGCAAATAGAAATAATAGACAGAGAAGTTCTCTCTGAAATTAAGAGTTACGAAAATAGCGATAGTCCTCTTTCCAAGATTAAGGACATCCTGGATGATATTCCGACCAAATAAGATGTTTGAAAAGAAAATTCTGGAAAATGGGTTAAGAATTATTGCTGTTCCTCAAGCCGATACTCAAGCGGTGACGATTTTGATAATGGTAAAAGCAGGATCAAGCAATGAAAAAAGGGAAATAAGCGGGATTTCTCATCTTCTGGAGCATGTTCTTTTTAAAGGAACAAAAAAAAGGCCCTCATGGGAGCAAGTTGATGAAGATATGGATAGAATGGGGGCGGAACGCAACGCTTTTACCGGTTATGAGTGCACCGGTTATTGGATTAAAGCCGAGAGTTCTAACTTTGAGAATGCTTTAGAGGTTATTTCCGATATTTTTTTAAACGCCATTCTTAAGGAAAAAGACATTGAAAAAGAAAAAGGAGTGATTGTTGAAGAAATAAATATGTATGAGGACAGCCCCAGCCTCCATATAACCAGAGTTTGGCGAGAATTATTGTACGGCGATCAGCCGTCAGGCTGGGATATCGCCGGGACAAAAGAGAGCGTCAAAGGCATCAGCCGGGGAAAATTGCTGGATTATTTTAAGAAACAATATACAGCCAAGAATTCCTTAGTGTGTGTTGCCGGAAATATAAAATCCGAAGAAGTTTTTCTGAAAACAGAAAAGTATTTTTCCGCCATAGGGGAGGGAGAGTTGTTTCTTAAAAAGAAAACTGTTGAAAATCAAAAAAAATCGAAAGTTCTTTTGGAATACAGGAAAACAGGCCAGACGAATCTTTGCCTCGGCGTCAGGGGCTATAATATTTTTCATCCGCGGAGATACGCTTTAAGGGTTTTGGAAATTATTTTGGGCGGTATGCCCAGTTCCAGATTATTCGCCAAGGTCAGGCAGGAATTAGGGACGGTTTACGCCATTCATACATTTTCCGATATGGAGACTGACTGCGGTTATCTGTCCACCTATACAGGGGTGGCGAATAAAAAAGCAGAAGAAGCGATTAAGATTATTCTTAAGGAATATAAAAGAATTTCCGAAGAGAAAGTTTCCTCGGCGGAATTGGAAAGAGCCCAAAATTACATTAAAGGAAAACTGGCCCTGAATTTGGAGACCTCGGATGAGAGAGCTTCTTTCTGCGCCGAGCAAGAGCTTTTAGAGGGGGAAATTTTAACTTCAGGAGAAATATTTGCTAAGATAAAGAGCGTAAGCGCAGAAGATATTTTGGATGTGGCTAAAGATATTTTTAAGCCGGAGAATCTCAATCTGGCATTGATAGGGCCATTTAGGAATAAGAAAAAATTTCAACAGTTATTAAAATTTTAAAATCTTTTCAATGGCTGAAAATAATACTTTGGATATTTCGTGGGGGACGATTTTGAAGGTAGCTTCAGCTTGCCTTCTTTTCTATTTTCTTTATTTGCTTAAAGATATTTTTATCTGGCTTGTTCTTGCTGTGATAGTTTCAGTTTTATTCAATCCGGCTATTAATTTTATGCAAAAGATGAGGGTGCCTCGCCTTTTAGCCGTGATTTTTTCTTATTTGTCCGTTTTCGGCCTGATATCTGTTTTGATATATTCAATACTCCCTATTTTCATAGATGAATTTAAAAATTTTGCTCAATTCCTCCCTCAATATTTTGATAAAGTTTCTCCGATGTTAAGAGGGTTGGGGTTTGAAGCCTTTACTGATATTGAAACATTTCTGAATTCCCTAAGTGGAACATTGCAGAAAATGTCGGGTAATATTTTCAACGCCATTTTCTCCTTCTTCGGCGGGATAATGTCAACGATTTTTATAATAACCGTTGCCATTTTTCTTTCCCTTGAAGAAAAATCTATCGAAAAAAATATATCCCTGCTCCTGCCTGAAGGGAAAAGAGAATACTTCCTTTCCTTTTGGGAAGAGGCGCAGGAAAAAGTTTCAGGATGGTTTGCTTCAAGGATGATCGCCTGTTTATTCGTCGGCGTAGCTTCTTTGGTCGCCTTTCTGCTATTTAGCGTCAAATATCCTTTATCCCTTGCTCTTTTAGCCGGCGTTCTTAATTTTATTCCTGTTGTCGGACCTGCCATCGTCGGGATCTTGATATTCTTGCTTGTTTTTTTTGAGTCAACCTTGCAGGCGTTTTTCGTCTTACTTATTTTTTTTCTTGTCCAACAGATTGAAAACAATATCCTGACTCCGGCAATTTCTAAAAAATTCGTCGGACTTTCCCCTGTTTTGGTCTTAATTTCTTTGGCTATCGGCGCCCAGCTTTGGGGAATTGCTGGGGCGATTTTGGCTGTTCCCGTCTTCAGTATTTTTCTTGAATTTATGAAAGAATTTATCCGAAGCAGGGCAGAGGAAGCCAATTAATAAAATTTCTAATTTTTATGGCTATTCTTTACATTGTCGCTACTCCTATCGGCAATCTCCAAGATATCTCGCAAAGAGCAATCGAAGCCCTGAAGGGGGTTGATTTAATTTTGTGCGAAGACACCAGAGTGGCTAAAAGGTTACTGGATCATTATGAGATAAAAACGCCGACGATAAGCTATCACCAGCACAGCAAAATTGAGAAAGAAGATTATATCATCGGGTTATTGGGAGAGGGGAAAAACTTAGCTTTGATTTCCGATGCCGGGACGCCGGGCATTTCTGACCCGGGGAGCAAGTTGGTTGAGAAAGTTATTGAGTCCCAGCCAAAGGCTGGTCGGCCTCTGGCCAAAGTGAAGGTGGTTCCTATTCCCGGCGCTTCAGCGGTTGCTGCCGCAGCCAGCGTTTCCGGATTTCCTATGGATAAGTTTATTTTTATGGGTTTTCCGCCGGTAAAGAAAAAACGGAAAAAGTTTTTTGAGGAAGTTATTGATTCAAAATATCCCGTTATTTTTTACGAATCCACTTATCGCATAATAAAAACTTTAAATGAATTAAAAAACCTACAGGCTGATTCCTACAACCTACAGCCTAGTCAGGTAGTTGTTTGTCGGGAGCTTACTAAGAAATTTGAAACAATTTATAGGGGAAAAATCGAGGAGGTGATCAGCGCCATTAAGAAGGATGTCATCAAGGGCGAATTCGTCATCGTGGTTGACATGGCGGGTTAAGAAATGATAACATCTTGTTATTCAGTTCCCCACAGCTACCCCTCAATCCGAACACTTAACGCATTCAACTTCAGACC
>PEWS01000038.1 GCA_002779355.1 Candidatus Nealsonbacteria bacterium CG07_land_8_20_14_0_80_39_13
ATGGACATCGGCACAGGCCACGTAATGCGCTGTCTCACTCTTGCAGATGAACTGATGGAAAGAGGGGCTGATTTAAGCTTTGTCTGCCGCAAAGCGCCGGGAAACCTAATCCAGCATATTGAAGACAAAGGTTATAGAGTTTATCCTTTGCCGCCGGATATTGATTTGTCTGTAGACAAGGATTTGACCCAAAAGATACTACAGAAACAGACGGAACTGATTGACTGGCTGATTATAGACCATTACGAGATTGATATTTTATGGGAATCTTATCTGCGAAAGTATGTAAAAAAAATTATGGTTATTGATGACCTTGCAAACAGATACCACGACTGCGATATATTGCTTGATCAAAATATAAGTGTTAAAGGAAACAGGTACAATGGTTTTGTGCCTCTTCACTGTCTGAAACTGCTTGGTCCTGAGTATGCTCTCCTCATGCAAGAATTTGCTCAGGCAAGAATGAGTTTAAAAGAAAGGGCAGGGGAGGTTAAACGAATTCTCGTTACAATGGGGGGGGTAGACCATGAAAATCAGACTGCTAAAGTGCTTAAAGGAATCAAAATGCTTGGAAGGAATGATATTTCAGTTGATGTAATTCTTGGAGCATCAAATCCAAATAGAAGCAAAATTGAAGAAATGATATCTGAGATGCAAAACGCTAAGTGTTTCAATAATGTAAAAAATATGGCGGATTTTATGGTTAAAGCGGACATTGCAATAGGCGCAAGCGGTAGCACTACTTGGGAAAGGTGCTGTTTAGGACTGCCATCTATCGTCATGGTGCTTGCTGATAATCAGAAAGATATAGCGGAAGAACTTGGAAAAGAAGGCGTGGTAGTAAATCTTGGATGGCATGAAGATGTGACGGAAATGGATATAAAGAATGCCGTAGAAAACTTGCTTGCAGATTCGGATAAAAGGGAAAAGATGAACTTAAAAGGTAAAGAAATGGTAGACGGGATAGGTATAAAAAAAGTTGTTGAGAAAATAATTGAGGTAGATTTAGCTAAAGCAGCCTCATAAATAAATGCTTTTATATTTCAATACCATTGTAATATATTGCACATATTTAGTGGTGATAAAATATATTATAGGAACGCAGTAGAAAACTTGCTGATAGCTTATTAATATGACAGAAATAAAACTATATCTGGATTTATGCGTTTATAATAGACCATTTGATTATCAAGGTCAGGAGCGAGTAGCCTTAGAGACAAGCGCCTTTATTTATATTTTGGAAAAGATAGAGAACGGAGCTTATACGCTTATTATTTCAGAAGCGCTTGCATATGAAAATAATAAAAATCCTGACGAAGATAAAAGGATCAGAGTTGCCACCTATTTCCAATTAGCTAAAGAGTTTACAGAAATAGATGAAACAAGTATTGAAAGAGCAAAGTTTATTAAAAGTTTAGGGTTTTCTGATATTGACGCATTGCATATATCATTAGCTGAAAAAGCGAATGTGTGTTATTTTGTCACATGCGATGATGATATAATAAAGTTATACAAGAAGAATGTGGATGCAATAAAGGTCAAAATAGTCAGCTTAATAGAATTGATTGGATTGGAGGAATAAAATATGGGGCTTGCATTGGCAGAAATAAAAAATAAAGGATGGATGGTTTTAGTAAAGGAATTGGGATATTCCGGAGCTACTAAATTTATTTTACTTCATGAGCAGGGAAAAGGAGACTATACTAAAGAACGCAAAGACATATTCAAAGATATTACGATTGAAGAGATAGTTGATAAGATTGGAAAGAACAAGAAAGATTCCGATCTGATGCGATGAAAATATTTTTTTTAGGCGGAAATCTTGCAAGTAACCTTGCTGACTGGATGGCGTCGCAGGGTGAAGAAGTGATTTATAGAGAGGATAAAATCACAGCAGACGATGTCAAAAAAGTGAGCCCTGATTTTATAATCAGCTACAATTACAAATACATTATATCAAAAGAAATAATTGATTTTGTTCACGGTAAGGCAGTAAATTTGCATATTTCATATCTTCCATACAACAGAGGCTATCATCCCAATGTATGGAGTTTTCTTGAAGATACTTCTAAAGGGGTTACAATCCATTATATTGATGAAGGAATAGATACAGGTGATATTATTGTTCAAAAGAAAGTTTTTATAGATGAGAATAAAGAGACTTTAAAAAGTTCCTATGAAATATTACATAATGAAATACAGGAACTCTTTAAGAAAAACTGGGAGAAAATAAAATCCGGCGGTATAAAAGCTAAGAGACAGACGGGGGGGGGAGCATCCACTACAAGAGAGAATTTATTATGTTTGAACCATTTATCAGACAAAAGGGGTGGGATACAACAATCAGAGAACTCAGAGAACAATATAACGAATGGAGAGATAAGTTTAAGGGGTGTCCAAGCCAATGATATGCAAGACTTATTTAACTGGAGAAATCACCCGGATATCAGGAAGAATTTTTTTAATACAAAACCTATATCATGGGATGAGCATAAAAGGTGGTTTAAAGAAAAGATAGGTGATTCAAAAACTACAATATATATGGCATATTGTCAGGCGCAAAAGATAGGCACTGTAAGGTTTGAAAACAAGGAGAACGCAATAAAGACAAGCGTTTTGTTAAGCCCCGATTATATCGGGAAAGGGCTTGGCGCTGAAATTATAAGAATTGGTACAGACAGATTTATTAAAGAAAAGAGCCCGACTAAGCCGATTATTGCTGAAATTAAAAAAGAAAACATACAATCGATAAAAGCCTTTCAAAAAGCTGGGTTTAAAGAGAGTTACGTTACATATATTTTCCCTTATTAAAAGGAGTTCTTATGAAGATTGAGATAAGAATAGGGAATAGGATTTTGGGACAGGGGCATCCCACTTACGTCATCGCCGAAGCCGGTTCCAATCATAACGGCGATTTTGATATAGCGAAGAAACTTATAAAAGCAGCTGCAGATGCAGGAGCAGATGCAATAAAATTTCAGGTATTCTCCGCCGAAAAACATTATTCAAAAAAAACGCCGCTCCATTCAGGATACAAGGAGCGCCTGTATGACCTCATCAAGAAGTTGGAGATTCCGAGGGAATGGCTGAAAGAGCTTAAGGATTATTCTGACCAAAAAGGGATTATATTTTTTGCCTCGCCATGTGACTATGAGGCGGTGGAACTACTGGAGAATATTGGCGCTCCACTTTATAAAATTTCCTCCTTTGAGCTTGTTGACCTGGAACTGATACATTATATTGCCTGCAAACAAAAGCCGTTAATAATTTCTACCGGGCTTGCAAACATGGAAGAAATAGAAGATGCCTACCTTGCCTGCGTAAAGGCAGGCAATGAAAATGTAATTTTTCTTCAATGTGCATCTACATATCCATCACCGTGTGAAATAATGAATTTGAAATCTATGGAGACGATTGCAAAGGCGTTCAATGTTATCACCGGATTATCCGACCATACAGAGGGGATTCATATCTCAATTGCCGCTGCGGCGATGGGAGCAAAGGTTATTGAAAGACATTTTACGCTGGACAGAAAAATGGAAGGTCCTGACCATGCATTTGCTTTAAACCCTGATGATTTAATGAAACTCGTGAAACAGGTAAGGGATGTGGAGAAGGCAGCAGGAGACGGCAAAAAACTCGGCCCAAAAACCGAGGAAATGGAGTTTTATGAAAAGGCGAGAAGAAGCATCCATGCGGCATGTGATATCAAGAGTGGTACGGAAATAACAAAGGATATGCTTGTTGTGAAGAGGCCCGGATATGGAATAAAACCAAAATTTATTGATGCTGTAACAGGACTGAACGCTAAAATAGATATCAGCGAAGACCAGTGGATAACATGGAAAATGTTATAGAGATAAGAGAAGCTGAAATAGAAGACAGCGATGACCTTTTTAGATGGCGGAATCATCCTGAAATCAGAAGGCATTTTTTTAATGAAGCAGAGCTTGATTCTGATGAACATAAAGAATGGCTTATTGAGAGATTAAAAAACAATGATGTTAAAATCTATATTGCCATGCAGTCCGGGGAAAAAATAGGCGTGATTAGATTTGAGCCTGCTGATGAAGGGAGCATATATATTAGCGTTAATCTTAATCCTGAATATTTGCAGAGGAAATGCGGCAAGCCTATTTTTTTAAACGGCATGGAATGGTTTATTATGAGACAAAAGGGCCGTGCTATAAAAAGTAACGTTGCTCTGCAGCATGGTAAGAGCACAGGGACGCTCAAATTTGAGTTCATAGATAAAGAAAGCTTGAATGTAAGTGTTAACCTTAATCCCGAATATTTATATATGGGACTCGGCAAGGTCGTTATACTGAAGGGTACGGAGAAATTTATTTCAGATTCTATTGGCAAACACAAGATAGTAGCGAGGATAAAGGGAGATAACATACGCTCCATTAAGGCCTTTGGGAGCTCAGGATATATCTTTAGAAGGAGGAAAGAAGAGGTCGTAGAGTATGAGTTCAGGAAATGACATTCTGTGCAGCGATATCGTGTTTGAACACATAGGCGTTGCGGTAAACAGCATAAGTGAATCAATGCATCTCCTCAATGAGATTTTTAATTTAAAGGAAGTCCCGGAAATTTATGAAGACGCGCTTCAGAATATAAGGATTTCATTTATCAACCTCTCGGGCGCCAAAGTAGAATTAATAGAGTCTCTTGACAGCAGCAAAAAATCGCCTGTTGATAACATGATTAACAAGAATATTTCTTATTATCATCTTTGTTTCAGCACTAAATGCATTGAAGATGCAGTTTCAGAACTAAAGGAAAAAGGCGCTGTTGAGGTGCGCAGCCCGATACCTGCCGCAGCATTTGGTAACAGTAAAATAGCATTTTTATTTATAAAACACTTGGGGTTGGTAGAGCTGGTAGAGAAGAAATAGTGAAAGTTGCCCTGCTTAGTAATATTAATATGGATTTAATGGTTCCGAGACTTGAAAAATATCTTGATGATGCAGGCATTAGAGGCGATTTTCATATCACAGGCTTTAATCAGTATATCCAAGAAATGATAAATCCGAATTCGACTTTAAATACGGGAGAATTTGATGCGGCTGTTCTTTTTATTGACGGGGAAGAACTTTTTCAAAATATTATCTATGACCCGTTAAAATATAAAAAAGATGATATAGATAGGCTGATTGACAGTGAAATAAAGAATATTAGTTTGCAGATAAAAAGCGCTGTCAACGCTAACGGGAAGATTACATTTTTTGTAAATAACCTTTTTATTAGAAGGCCCACTATATTAGGGGCGATGGACTATAATGCAGAGTTTACCATAGCGGGACTCCAGGATAGATTTAACAGCAGGGTGCAGGAGCTTAAAGCATCAGATAGGGTTGTGATAATAGATTTTGCCGGGTTTGTCTCAAGATACGGATATGAGATGGTATATGACAACAGGTTGTGGCATATAGGCAGGATTAAATTCAGCAGTCAGGGATTAAAGTCTTTATCTGAATTGTATTGCTCATATATGCAGGCTTATCTTGGCAAAAGTAAAAAGGTTCTTGTGCTTGACCTTGACAATACTCTATGGGGAGGCGTTATCGGAGAGGATGGCATAAACGGGATAAAACTTGGGAATGAAGGAATTGGCAGGGCATATCACGATTTTCAGAAACTGATAAGGGTTTTAAAACATAAAGGGATACTCTTGTGTATTTGCAGTAAAAATAATTTAACGGATGTAAGAGAGGTATTTGAGAAAAATGAGTTTATGGAATTAAAAGAGGACGATTTTGTCGCATTAAAAATTAACTGGGAAAATAAGATTAAAAATATAAAAGATATAGCAGCAGAACTAAATTTGGGAACTGACAGTTTTGTGTTTATAGACGATAACCCCTTTGAAAGAGAGATGGTAAAAAGCGAGATACCTCAGGTGATTGTTCCTGATTTTCCGGAAGACCCTGTTAATCTGAGCCGGTGGTTTATAGATTTATCATTTAAATATTTCAATAATGTCATAATTACCAATGAAGATAAATTAAGGACGGAAATTTATCACGCCGATTCTAATAGGAAAAAAATGGAAGGGAAAGCAGCGACATTGGAAGATTTTTATGAATCGCTTGACATGAGAGCTGTGATTAGAATTGATAGTAGAGATGATTTTAAAAGAATAGCTCAGTTGACACAAAGGACGAATCAATTTAATCTTACAACCAGAAGATACAGCGAAAATGAGGTGCTTGCTTTTATGAACAGTAAAGACTGGATGGTGCTCAGTCTGGAACTTAATGACCGTTTTGGTCCAAACGGGATTATAGGCGTTATGATTGTAAAAATAGAGGGGCAAAACTGTTATATTGATACATTTCTTCTCAGTTGCCGGGTAATCGGTCGAACCGTAGAGCATTTTTTTATCCATTATTTAATTGAAATGCTTCGGAAAAGGGCTATTGAAAAGGTGATAGGCGAATATATTCCCTCACACAAAAACTCTGCGGCTAAGTACCTATATAAAAAAAATAATTTTAAATTACTTGGAAAAAATAAAAATGATTCTGAATCTTGGGTGTTTAACATTGCGGAGGATTCTTTAGAAAAGAATGAGTGGATACAAATTGATAATAGTTTTTGCAGCGATGCGGGAGAGAATAAATGGACCTCTGCCATGAACTAAAAGGGCTTATCGCTGCGGAATTAGGAATGCCGATTTCAGAGGTTACTGATGAATTGTCGGCAGGCTCTGTGGATGCATGGGATTCATTAGGGCATCTCAAGCTTATTTTAAGAATAGAAGAGAATTTTAAGGTCAAGTTTAAAACTGAACAAATTGTAGAAGCGACAACAGTTAGAAAGATATACGAACAGCTAAAAGAATTTGGGGTATCTGATGGAGAAAAGTAATCTTAGAACTGGTGTGAGGGCATATAGAAAGGGCGATGAGAATCAGATTACCGACCTTTTCCGTGTTTCAATTGATAATCCCAGAACGGTTAATTACTGGAAATGGGCAAATCTGAAGAGTCCTTTCTCTAAGAGCATCTCTCTGGTGGCAGAGGATTGCGATAAAAATATTGTTGGGCACTATGCAGTGATGGTGTTCAGCCTAATATACAAAGATAAATCATTTAAGGCCGGATTTGGCGCCCAGTTGGTTATTCATCCGCGTTTCCGGAATTTCAAGTTAATGTGGGAGTTGTTAAACAATGTATGGAGTATTAGCAAGGAAAATGGTTTAAGTTTCATTTACGCTTTCCCCAACAACAACATCTGGCCGTTAAAGAATAAAATGATGGGTTGGCAGTTGATTAAAGAATTTAATGCCTTAGAATTGGCTTTGAAGCATGTAAAGCTGAATTATAAAGAAATCTCTGAAATAAAATTTCAAAGAGTAGATAATTTATCTCGATATAAGGATGTATTTAATAATGTCTGGTCAAAAAACAGTGATAAATATAAAAACTTGATTCATATAGAGCGGACTTACGATTTTGTAAATTGGCGCTTTTTCCGTCATCCATTGGAGCATTATCCTTTTTATCTGGTAAAAGACGGAAGTGAAAGCATTATCGGCTGGGTGGCGCTGAAATTCTATAGAAAAAGCGGGCTTCTGTACGGTCATATAATAGACTATAATATTATTGGCGAAGGTCTTGATAGCGTCTTGATAAGACATGCCGTCAGCTATTTTAGCAAAAACAGAGTGGATGTGGTTTCTGCATGGTGCAACAGCGCAGCAAGGGGAGCATACAATGATATCGGCTTTGTTGAGAAGGGCTTTTCTACAAACTTTGGCATTAAGCCGCTTGATGAAGACTTGGATAATTTGAATGAAATTTTTAATTATAACAGATGGGACATGGCGATGTCCTATTCTGACGCTTTTTAATTGACGGATATACTGACATCAGTTATATGGGACGGAGACTATAAATGGCAAAGGATATAATAGAAAAATTCCAAAGGGATGACAGGATTTATCTTGAAAAGCGGAAGGAATTAGCTGAAAAACTTAATATCCCTTATCTCTGGCAAGTTGCCGATCACTTTGGTCTTTATGCAGGCATACAGACACTTGGCATCCGTTTGGCGGTCTTTGAAATAATGAAGAAATGTCTGGATGTGCCTGGTCATATAGCGGAGTTTGGTTGCTGGAGAGGGGCGAATCTGATGTTCATGGCGAAAGCACTGCAGCTTTTGCAGCCCAATACATATAAACATATTTATGGGTTTGACAGCTTTGAAGGTCTGCAGACGTTCTCTCCGGAGGATAAGGGCTTGCCGGAACATATCGGCAGTTATAAGGGCGATGAAGAACTGTTGCGTATAATGATAGATTTCTTCGGCATAGGCGACTGGGTGCATCTGATAAAGGGTGACGCACTGAAAACCATTCCACAGTTTGAGAAAGACAACCCTTATGTAATGTTCTCACTTGTTTATATTGATTTTGACCTTTACGAGCCATGCCGGGTTGCTCTTGAGTTTACGGCACGGCGGATCGCTCCCGGCGGAATTATTGTTATGGACGAGGCGTTGACAAATTTCTGGCCTGGCGAGGGAAAAGCGCTTATCGAATTTCTATCTGACAAAGGTGCAGGCGAGTATTCTATGCATAACATCACATTTGCCCGCCAGCCGACTGTCTATTTAGTTAAGAGATGAGATATGACCGAACTGCCAAAAATAAAGGACATGAGGGCGCCATTATGAATGTGCTTGTTGTTGCCGCACATCCTGACGACGAGGTTCTTGGATGCGGCGGAACTATTGCAAGATTTGTTAAAGAAGGTAATACCGTTTATACGCTTATACTTGGGGAAGGCATTACTTCAAGAGATGAAAAGAGAGATAGATATAAAAATGAAGAAGAGATAAAAAAACTGAAAAGCCATATGAAAGCAGCAAGTAAAATAATCGGCGTCAAAGATGCTTTTGTATTTGATTTTCCGGATAACAGATTTGATTCTGTAGCTTTATTAGATATGGTAAAAACAGTCGAGACGATAAAAAAGAGAGTTAACCCTGATATTATTTTTAC
>PEWS01000039.1 GCA_002779355.1 Candidatus Nealsonbacteria bacterium CG07_land_8_20_14_0_80_39_13
CTTTTACGATACTTCAAAATGAAAAATGAATTTTTAAATCTTAATGGGCTTTTAGTTAAAAACGAAAAGGCTGTCATCAAAAAAATTACGTCTTTCCAAAGGCAAGGCCGGGGGAAAATACATATTGTTCTGGATTTTGATAAGACATTGGTCAGGGGAAAGGACAAAAAGGGAAGAAAAATAACCGTCTGGGATGCAATGGAACAATTTGTGCCGAAAGAGAAACAATTGGAGTCCATTGAAAAGTATGAAAAGTACAGGGTTTTTGAACTCAAACAAAAACTTTCCGCAACTCATGCTTTGGAATGGTGGGGATGGAACCTTGACTTATTCAAAGGCTTGAGGGCGTCCAGGATTAAAGAAGCATCCCGTTTATTGCAAACAAGACCATTTGTAAAAAAATTTTTTAACATTTGCCAAGAAAAAAATATACCCACGATAATTATCTCAGCCAGCATCAGAAATGTAATAGAGTCATGGTGTCTAAGGGAGAAGATCCGACCAACAAAACTACTTTCCACGGAATTATCTGTTTCCGGCGGGAAGATAATCGGTTGGGAGAAAGATACTCTAATTCACTCTCTTAATAAAAAAGAAAGGGGTCATAAGGAAATTTCGGCCAAAGGCCGACCAGTCTCTGGCTGGAAAAAAATAAAAGAAACGAGGCCCAAAACAATTCTGATATAGGGGACAGCCTTGATGATGTATCTATGGTTGAGGGGAAGGATAACGTTATAAGAATTGCAATTTATGATCCGATTCATGGCAATGATAACAGCGAGTTGGATGAATTTATGAAAAATTTTGACATAGTATTTGTCGGAGATAATTTTAAACCGATAACAAAAATCCTAAATTTATTTTAAAATGAATATGGAGAAAACAATAAAAATTGCTTGGTGGGGACTGCATTTCGGCGAAGAAGAGCCGTTTGTTGAGAAAAAAGGCGCCGGCACGATTTTTTTTACCGGCTGTAATCTGCGATGCGTCTATTGCCAAAATTACCAAATCTCCCAGCAGGGAATCGGCAAAAACTACAGTTTACCGGAACTGATAGAAATAATGCTCAAACTTCAGGAGATGGGCGCTTTGAATATTGATCTGGTCACTCCGACAATTTGGGCAAAACAAATAAAGGAGGCGATTATAGAAGCCAAAAAAGGGGGACTAACTATTCCCATTCTTTGGAATTCCAACGCTTACGAGGATGTTGAAATGCTTAAGGAATTTGAAGGCTTGGTGGATATTTATCTTCCTGACTTCAAATACAGCGACGATGAATTGGGATTCAGATATTCAGGAATAAAAAATTATTCCAAAAAAGCGAGCGAGGCAATCAGGGAAATGCATCGCCAAGTCGGCAATTTGAAATTAGACGAAAAGGGGATAGCTCAAAAGGGCATTGTGGTCAGGCATTTGATTTTACCAAATAATATTGAAAACAGCTTAAAAGTATTAGAATGTATCAAGGATATTGATAATAATATTTACATCAGCTTAATGAGCCAATACGAACCGATTCATAAAGCAAAAGATCTTCCGGAATTAAACAGAATTATAACTAAAAAGGAATTAGGCAAGGTTTTCGACCGTCTGGTTGAGCTGGGATTTGAGAACGGCTGGGTTCAGGACATAGAAAGCCATTCCGATTTCCTCCCTGATTTCACCAAAGAAAACCCCTTTAAAAAATGATTTCAAAAATCCCATGTTGACGTCTGACGTCAACATACTGACGTCAACATACTTTCAAAAGCGTTCCATGGGAAAAGGGATTGTGATAAACTAAATTCAGTTACTTTGAAAATGAAAATGGGAAAAATTAAAATGAAAAAATTCATACCGCTTGATAAATCATCGATCATCGGGATGGGTCTTCTGGATATCATCAACGGATACAAAGACATTGAGACTTTTTTAGGTCAACAGAAAATCCTTAGCGAAGATCTACTGGCGCTGAAACGGGCAAGTGAATTATGGAGGACAAACGAGCCGATTGACGTCGGTGAATCGGGAACGCTCTATCGTCTGTTGCAATTTGCTTCATGGAAACTCGGCCTTAATAAAAAATTTATAATCAGGGGAACTCTGAAAAATAAAAAAATAACCGATGACCCCGGAATTGTAAACCTCCCCCTTGAAGAGCTTTTAAAATTAGATAATGGCACCTCTCAATGGGCTACTGCCACAAAGTTGCTTGGAAACAAGGAAACTGTTTCTAACCCGCCCTACAAATTGAAGATCACTTACGAGGCGATAAGGCATTGGAAAAAACGGAGGAAAGAAGGGCTGTCTTGGGAGCCAAGACAGGATGAAATGATACTCAAGCAAGCTGAAACTTTTCTTTCCCTTTCGCGAAAAGAGAACGCCAAATTCATAGCCGAACAAGCAGAAGATTATTGTTTTGCCCGAGCATTCAATTTCATTTCTCAAGAAGAGGGCCTGAAAAGATGGCCGAGTTTGCAAAGCCACGAAAGCAATAGAATTCTGGAAATGGAGAATGCCCTTAACGTCGCGCAAAAAGGAGAAGAAATAATATCCAAAGACCATCGGGTAATTCAAGCGATAGTTATGTGGGGGATAGTCAATAATTCAGCCGTGAAAATAAAGCACCCTGAAGCGGTGAATAAGAGCTGGCCGGAATTTTGGGAATTTATAAGCGAGATTTAAAATCTCGCCTTTTTATTTAAAATCAAAATCGTGGTAAAATTAAATTGACCATTAATAATTAATTTAACAATCAAATCATATGAAAAATGCTGATTCCGGATTGGTGATATCCATCATATTAATTCTTACCGCAGCTGTTCTAGGATACGCTCTTTGGGTTGCGGATTCTCTCCGCTATTATCTTGAAGGATATTCTTTTACTCCGATGTTCGAGCATGGAACGGGAACAGCTAAGATAGAAGGCGTTAAAAAATTCCTTTCAGAAGAGGAATTTAAAAATTACCTGAAAAACGCCTCGGAATATTCTTATTACGGGGCCGGAAGCTTTTCAGACAGAAGGACTTTGATGAAAGAAGGAATGACGATAGCTTCTCCCATGGCTAACGAAGTGACCGGAGCAACAGGAGGATCGGCTCAAGGAAGATTTTCCGAAACCAATGTTCAGGTGGCGGGAATTGATGAACCGGATATTGTAAAAACCGACGGCAAGGAAATTTATTTCTCAAGGGAAGGGTATTATTATTGGGACCAATTTGATTTCGAAACAACAAGGATGATAATGCCACCGCAAAGAAATGGCGGAACAAGCCTTATAAAAGCCTTTCCTCCGGCAGACTTAGCCTTGGACGTAAAAATTGACAAGAACGGACAATTACTTTTGAATAAGAATGTCCTTGTTATATTTAATGGAGAAAAAATTTACGGCTATAATGTTTCAGACCCGAAAAATCCCAAAGAAAAATGGAATGTAGAATTGGATGAGCAGAATTACGTAATCGGGGCCAGGCTCTATAACGGAAAAATATATCTGACCACTAAGGAGAGAGTTGACTACGACCATCCTTGCTTGCTTGAACCGCTTGCGGTTAACGGAAAACCGCTTGCCATAAACTGCCTTAATATTTACCATCCTGTAACAGATATGCCGGCTGATGTAATTTTCACCGCTTTCGTCATTAACCCCGAATCAGGAAATGTGGAAAAAAATGTTGCTTTTGTCGGAAGCTCTGAATCATCTGTTTTCTATATGTCGGAAAGCGCCATATACATCACTTATCCCTTCTATCAGGATTTAGTAAAATTTACCTATAATTTTTTCAACGAAAAAGGGAAAGATCTGATTCCTGCTTCAACGCTTAATAAAATAAAAAACCTAATCAGCTATGACATCAGCCCTACTTCTAAAATGACGGAACTGGGAATCATAACCGACAAATTTTTAAATTCTCTGGACAATGACGAAAGACTAAAAATTGAAAACGAGTTCCAAAACAGAATGGCTGATTACTATAAAACGAATATCCGCGAACTGCAGGGCACGGGTTTGGTGAAAATTGGACTGGATAAATTTGAAGTCTCGGCTAACGGCAATGTCCCGGGAACCCTCCTTAATCAGTTCTCATTAGATGAATACAAGGGCAATCTAAGAGTGGCGACGACTATCGGGGAAGGATATTTTGGTATGTTCAACGGAATCAGCGGAGGTAGGAAAACCGTTAATGATGTTTATGTTCTGGATAAAAACTTAAACATAACCGGTTCAGTCAAAGACCTTGGAATTCAAGAAAAAATCTATTCAGTCAGATTTTTGGAAGACAAAGGATATGTTGTCACATTTAGAGAAACCGACCCTTTTTATGTTCTGGACCTTTCCGTTCCCAATAAACCGGAGCTGGTGGGAGAATTAAAAATCCCGGGATATTCCGCTTACCTGCACCCCATAACTGAAGACAAAATTTTAGGGATAGGGAAAGAAGGCTCTCAAGTGAAGATATCCTTGTTTGACGTGGCAAATCCCAAAACGCCGACTGAAAAAAGCAAATATGTCCTGAATGAATACTGGTCAGAAATACTTAATAATCATCACGCTTTTCTGATGGACGCAAAACATGAAGTATTCTTTTTGCCGGGAAGCCAGGGAGGTTATATTTTCTCCTACAAGGGAGATCAGCTGAAACTTGTTAAAGCTGTCAGTAATATTTCAGCCAAAAGAGCGATTTACATCAATGATTACCTGTACATAATCGGAGATTCTCAAATCATCATTCTCAACGAAAACGATTGGGCAAAAGTAAACAAACTGGATTTATAGTATCCGAATTAAAAATTAAAAAATAAAAATTAAAAAATTATGAGGATACCGCAACATTTGCTTCAATTTAAAGAAGAAAGGGCGTTGCTCATTGTCACCGGAAAGAACGTGGCCGAGTTTTACATTGCTGCTGACGGGGTAATAGAAAAGGACGGAAGTTTTGAAGTCACCCTTCCTGATTATTTTAAAAAAGAAGGGTTTTTTGGAAGAAGGGGAGGAGGGCTGTTCAGCTCAGGGTCCATCGTGGAAAAAACAAAACAAAAAGTTAAGAACGGATTCCTGAAGGAATTTAAAGATAGCATTAAGGAATTATTCTCAAAAAATAAAATAAATCATATTTACATTTTTTCTCCTTCCGATACAATCAACGTCGTGGAAAAAAATTTGCCGGCAACGGAAAAGAAAAAAGTTTCGGCTGCCTTTAAGGGAAATTTCTATAAGCAAAATCCTCTGGCGCTCTTGGAAAAAATAAACGTAGAAATAAAAGGGAAAGAGGTTGAAATGCTTAAACCTGAAGAAGCAAAAATCCTCAAAACCAAAACCCTATAAAATAAAAAAGTAAAAAATTGCTGGGAAGCCACCCCGGCATTTTTTGTGCTAAGATAGGAAATATGAATAAATATAAGAGGCCGGAGATAATGAGCCCTATAGGGGATTGGGCCGGATTGGAAGCCTGCAAAGACTACGCTGACGCAGTCTATTTTGGCGTTTCTGATTTAAGTATGAGAGCAAGGGCTAATTTTTTGAAACTTAGAGACTTGGGTAAATTTACAAAAAAGTGCCGTGACTATAAATTAAAAAACTACCTAACTCTAAATTCCACACTTTATAATAAAGACATTAAGGAAGCGGAAAAAATAGTCAAAGCAGCTAAGGCGGAGGGCGTTGACTCTTTGATTGTCTGGGACCCGGCAACTATAGAAATTGCCAGAAAAGAAAATATGAACTTCACTATCTCAACCCAAGCCAATATCTCAAATTGGAAAACCGCTGAATTTTACAAAAAACTTGACGCCAAACGGATTGTCCTGGCAAGAGAACTTAATCTTAAACAAATCAAAGAAATCAAAGACAAGGTTAGCATTGAAATTGAAACCTTTGTCCATGGGGCAATGTGCCTGGCAATTTCCGGAAGATGCATTATTTCAGCTTACATTTTCGGAAAATCAGCCAACTGCGGATATTGCTCCCAGCCCTGCAGAAAAGAATGGTTTTTGTCAGACAAGGAAGGAAACAAGATATCCAACGAAGGAAAATACTTTCTTAATTCAAAAGACCTTTGCATGATTGAATATATTCCGGAATTGATAAAAGCCGGCATTGATTCTTTTAAAATAGAAGGAAGAAAGAGAGACCCGAAATATGTAGAAACAACCGCCAGATGCTACAAAGAAGCCGTTGATTCTTTTTTTGAAGGAACTTTCACGGACGAGAAAGCCAAGGAATGGAAGAAGGAATTGGAGAAGTCTTATAACAGGGGATTCTCAACGGGATTTTATTTCGGCGTTCCCGGAAAAGAAGGGATAAACTACGACAAAGCTGATAATGTTTCTTTGTTCAAAAAAGAAATGGTGGGAAAAGTCGTCCATTACTACCCCAAGGCAAAGGCCGTCTCCATAAAAGCGATGAGAGATATAAAAATAGGAAATACCTTAATAATAGAAGGGGAGAAAACCTTTTTGGAGCAAAAAATTGATTCCATGCAAATTAACGGAAAAGACATCAAGAAAGCCAAAAAGGGAGAAGAATTCGCCATAAAAACAGAAAAGTCAGCCAAAAAAAATGATAATGTTTTTATGGTCGTAAAAAGAGATGTTTTGGAATAACAAAAAAAACAGAATCAAACTCGGCTTCAGCGAAGATATTGAACCGCAAGACATTTTGCTGGATTCTTTGGCTCAAAAAAAAGAAGAAGAATTGGGAATCTCGGAAAAGAAATTTGAAGTCCCTGTTTTAAAAATGGCCATCAAAGGGCTTTGGGGTTTCTCAATTTTCATACTCCTTCTCCTTTTCGCCAAGACTTTCCAGCTTCAGGTTTTAGAACACGAAAAATATTCTGCTATGGCCGAAGACAATAAATTCATCATCACTCAAATCAAGTCCGAAAGGGGAGTCATCTACGACAAAGATATGAAACAGCTGGCCTTTAATAAATTCAGTTTTGATTTGATCTGCCTGAAAAAAGACATCCCGCAGGAAGAATCAGAAAAACAAAGAGTTTTTAACGAAGTCTCCCGCATTTTAAAAATCAATCCGGAAGAACTGAAATCAAAAATTGAAAAAAACAAAGAGAAAAATGTTCTTGTTTCCGCTAACATGGGGCATCAAGATCTGATTATTTTGGAAACCAAAATTCAGGAACTCCCCGGATTTGAAATAAGAAATAATGAAACAAGGGAATACAAAGACGGCCCGATTTTCTCCCATCTCATGGGATACCTCGGAAAAATTACGCCGGAAGAACTTAAAACACAAAACGGATATTCAATGGCTGATTGGATCGGGAAGGACGGGGTTGAAAAAGAATACGAAGAAATTCTCAAGAAAAAATCAGGCGAAAAAAGAACAGAAAGAGATGTTATGGGAAATATAATTTCAGAAGAAACCATCTCCGTCGCCGAATCAGGAGATAACTTGGTCCTTTGGCTTGATTCCGGCCTGCAAGAAAAAATAGCTGAAGAATTAAAAAAGGGGATTGAACAAGTCGGAAGCAAAATGGGGGTAGCGGTGGCAATGAACCCGAAAACAGGAGGAATTCTCTCTCTGGTCAATATTCCTTCTTTTGACAACAATCTCTTCAGTAAAGGAGCTGACCCTAAAAAATTAAAAGAGCTCTTAAGCGACAAAGACTATCCTCTATTTAACAGAGTTATCAGCGGAAACTATGCTGTAGGTTCAACCATAAAACCTCTGGTTGCCACGGCCGCTTTGGAAGAAAAAATCATTTCCCCGAATAAAAACATTAATTGCCAAGGGCTTATTGAGATTGTCAGCAAATATGACCCGGAAAATATTCAATATTTCCGAGATTGGGCTACCCACGGCCCGACAAATATGAGAAAAGCTATCGCTGAATCATGCAACGTCTACTTCTATACCATCGGCGGTGGCTACGGAAACCAATCGGGATTAGGCCCGACAAGAATAAAAAAATTCCTGGAACTTTTCGGCTGGGGGAAAGAAACCAATGTTGATTTGCCGGGAGAAGGAAAGGGGCTTATGCCTTCGCCGGAATGGAAAAAAACAAATAAGAGAATGGTTTGGACAGACGGAGACACCTATAATTTTTCCATCGGCCAAGGCTATCTTCTGGCTACCCCTATTCAAGTTGTCACTGCCATCAGCGCTGTTGCCAACGGAGGCAAGCTTTTGCAGCCCCAAACCGTCAAAGCAATAATTGACAGCGATAAAAAAATAATCAAAGAATACGAACCGAAAATTATCAGGGAAAATTTCGTAAATCCGGAAAGCTTAAAAATCGTCAAAGAAGGAATGAGGGAAGGAGTTATTTACGGCTCTTCAGCTTTAATGAATTCCTTACCGGTGGAAGTGGCGGCCAAAACAGGAACAGCTCAAATTCCCATAGAAGGACACTACAATAACTGGGTTTCTGTTTTCGCCCCCTACGACGACCCCCAAATAGTCCTCACTCTTATGGTTGAAGACGTAAGGGGGATGCAGGCCGTGGCAGTTCCCATCGCCAACGAAATCTTGAAATGGTACTTTACTCAAGACAAACCCCTTAACAAATAATGAATAAGGTGCTAAGCTATATATATAAAAATAAAAATATAAAAAAGAGGTGAGGAAAATGCAGGGCTGAAACGTTAGAATTCCTAATCAGAAATTTATTGACTGAAAATTAGGTGGTAGAAAAAAACGTTTCGGCACAATTAAAAAAATAAACCGCTGGGAGAGAAGAAATAGCTCCTTAATTTCAATGAAATTGGCCAGCTGGCCTGTGGAGAAATTATCGCGGTAAAATCTTATAATTAATTTGTTGTCATGGTGACTGCGTTCTCACTGAATGCGGTCGCCCAAAAGAGGGAAGAGAGATGGTAAAGATAGTTGTCTCTCTCCCTCTCACACTCATCCTTTCAGGGCTAATCATCATTAAGATGGTTATTTTTTTGCGGTTTTGGGGAAAATGAAGTAAAATAGATAAGATTTGGCATATCAGCCAAAAACAAAAAAACTCAATAATATGGCAAATGTAGACGAATTAAAAGAAATAAGATTAAAAAAACTTATGGCGTTGGAAAACGCCGGAATTTCGGCTTATCCGAATAAGACGAAAAGGACGCATACTTGCCAACAGGCGCTTGATGATTTCACGGAAATAGTAAAATCGAAAAAAGAAATTATTCTTGTGGGAAGAATCAAATCCTTAAGGGAACACGGCGGATTATGTTTTGCCGACATTGAAGATGGAACCGGAAAAATTCAAGTTTTTTTAAGAAAAGACAGGCTCGGCGAAAAACTATACGCTTTCTTTTTGGAAAGCTTTGACATCGGCGATTTTATTGAAATAAAGGGAACCCTCTTCATCACCAAGAGGGGAGAAAAAACCATTGAAGCGGCTGATTTTAAAATGCTGGCCAAATCGCTTCTGCCTCTGCCGGAAAAATGGCGCGGACTACAAGACGCCGAAGAAAGATACCGCAAAAGATACTTGGATATTATTTTCAATAAAGAGGTCAAGGAAAAATTTGAACTCCACGCAAAAATAATAAGAGAAATGAGAAATTTTCTGGAGAAGCAAGGCTTTTTGGAAGTGGAAACCCCTGTTCTTCAGCCTATTTACGGCGGAGCTTCAGCTAAGCCTTTTAAAACCAGGCATAACGCTTTGGGCATGGATTTTTATCTGCGGATTTCTCCGGAGTTATATTTAAAACGGCTGCTTGTTGCCGGCTTTGAAAAAATTTATGAATTGGGAAAATGTTTCCGCAACGAAGGAATGGATCGCTCCCATAATCCTGATTTCACCATGCTTGAATTCTACTGGGCTTATTCTGACTGCAAAGATCTGATGAAATTTACGGAGGAATTTTTAAGCGCGACGGTTAAAAAAGTTTTCGGAAAATTGGAAATAGAATATGAAAGTGAAAAAATAAATTTCAAGACGCCTTGGGAGAGGATAGAATACAAAGACATCTTCAGAAAAGAATTTGGCATAGATTATGAAACTGTAAACAGGGACAGTCTGGCGAAAGAGGCGGAAAAACATAATATTGAGATAAAAAAAGCGATGACTAAGGCGGAAATAGCCGACGAGATGTTTAAAATCTGCCGGACGAGAATAAAGGGGCCTGCTTTTATCATAAATTACCCAAAGGGATTCTTCCCGTTATGCAAGGCATCTGAAAAAAATCCTGAAATTCTGGAAAGCTTCCAATTGATAATTGCCGGCTTTGAAATAGTTAAGGCCTTTTCCGAACTGAATAATCCCATTGAGCAAAGAAAGAGATTTGAAGAGCAAGAAAATCTATTTAAAGAAGGGATGGAGGAGGCTCAAAGAATTGACGAGGATTTTCTTGAGGCTATGGAGCATGGTATGCCTCCGGCTTCAGGTTGGGGAATAGGAGTGGATAGGTTTGTTTCAATCTTGACCAATTCGCACAGCTTGAAGGAGGCGATACTCTTCCCGGCAATGCGTCCAAAATCTTAAATTTATCGGGTAGGTCTGCAGGGCGATCTGCAGGGAAGCCACCCCAGTAAGCTCATTTTCAAAACTGGTAGACCCCTGGGGTCTCCAGTTTTTGCCTTTTGAGAGAAAGCGAGAGAAAGTGCAGATGTCGGACATCTACATAACACTTAATTTTGGATTTAGCAAATTTTGATTGACAGTCGGCAGGTAAAAATGCTTAAATCAAACTACTTCGGAAATTAGCTCTTTTGACAACAAAATATACTGAAATGAGCGAAAAGCTGATTTGATCTCGGAGGAATAAAAATATTAAAAAACGAATGAATACAAAAAAATGAACGGCACAAAGAATTCTTGGCTAGGGCCAGGAAAGGAAAATTTGTTTCAAAGAATTAAGAAAAAACGCATAGAAGAAGAAAAAGGAGGGGTGAAAATCGTTAATTTAGCGATTGGACAGCCACAGGGACCAGCCCTGAGAAGCGCCCGAATGGGAGTGGCGAAAGCTGTGTTAAGTGAAGAAGAGTCTATGCACGAATATCAAGACAACGGAAGCTCCGGCGTTCCAGATTTTGCTAGAAAATTTGTGGAATTCCATACGGACAAAATTAGAGATGGTATGAAATTTTTACCGTTTAAGGGATTTAAAGATTCTCTGACGATAATTCCTCTTGCATGTAACTCCAGTAAAGATAGGTGTTTAACTGTCGCGACAATGACAAGGCCAGGATATCCGACGCCGGAAATTGTGTGCGAATTTCTAAAAGTAAAAAACTATGCCTTGCCGTTGAATTGTGAAAATGATTTTAAAGTCCAGTTAAAAGACATACTGACGGGAACAAATCTTTTAATGCTTAATTATCCGCACAATCCTTCTGGCCAAGCGCTAAGATTTGATGACTGGGTAAAACTTTGCAAATACTGTTCGGGCAATGGGATAAGGCTGTTTAATGACGGCGCCTACAATGGTTTGATCCACGTAGAAGATTGCGAAACCTTAGCATATGTTGCTCAGGATTTTCCAGATCTCGAGTGGGCGGAATTTTATTCAGCGTCCAAATTAATTGGCAACGGAACAGGGTGGAGAGTGGCGGCTGGCGTAGGCTCTATGAATTTCATGAATGACATCGGCAGAATAAAAGGTGATTTAGATAGCGGATTTGTTCCCTTTGTGGCAGCTGGCGTGCTTGAAGCTATACAAAATGATGCGGAAGGAATTGAAAAATGTCGGAAAATCTATGAACGCCGTTTAGAAAACCCGATCGGGATGCTAAAAAAGGAAGGAATGAAGATTGCAACAGAGCCAAAGGCAGGATTTTTCACCCTATGGAAAGTCCCAAACCAAGCCTTCGGCATAAGGATTGAAGGCGCGGAACAATTCAACGACATTATGATTGAAAGAACAGGAATACTTGGCGTGCCGTTTGAAGGCTTCCGTAAAAATTATATCCGCTATGCGGTGTGCAACAACGATGTGGATAAGAAAATGTCTCTTATTCAAAAAGGTTTTGAGAAGGCAAAAGTTTCTTACCTGTCTTAGTAAAAAAACATCAACCGAAAAATTTAATTCCTCGGTTTTTTTATTTCTGCAGGGCACTTCTGCAGGGCGATATGCAGGGCGTCCACCCCAGTAAAGCTAAATTTTTTGAAAACTGTGGATAACTCTGCAGGGAAGCCACCCCGGTAGATTTAACGAGTTTCGCAGGGGTCAGACCCCTGTAAAATCCGCAGGGGTCAGACCCCTGTATTTTATTCTTATTTTGGGAGAAAGGTGATAAAATGGGGTTATATGGCGAAAAATAAAAATAAAGAAAAAAATAGCGGATTGAATAAATCAGATAGACCGGATGAGTTGAATAAAGAACAGAGGGAGGCGGTGGTTCATGGCGACGGACCGCTTTTGATTGTGGCCGGAGCCGGAACAGGCAAAACAAAGGTCATAACCGAAAGAATCGCTTATCTGATTGAAGCAAAAAAGGCGAGGCCTGATGAAATTTTAGCTTTGACCTTTACTGAAAAAGCAGCTGAAGAGATGGAAGAAAGAGCAGACAAGCTCTTGCCCTACGGCTACGTTGACTTATGGATTTCCACCTTCCATTCTTTCTGCGAAAGAATTCTGAAAGACCATGGCCTTGATATCGGATTATCAAATGATTTCAAACTGGCAGACCAGACAGCGGCTTGGCTTTTGATGAAGAAAAATATAGACAAATTCAGCTTAGATTATTACCGACCGCTGGGCAATCCCAATAAATTCATCCATGCCCTGATCTCCTGTTTCTCGCGTTGCAAAGACCAAGGAATTTCCCCGGAAGACTTTTTAAAGCACAGCGACGGATTAAAAACCAATTTAACTGATTTACCGGAAGAAAACGAAGCTGAAAGAATAAAGGAGGTGGCTGATGCCTATCATGTTTATCAAAAATTGCTCTTAGACAATAATCTTCTTGATTTCGGAGATTTAATCAATTATTGCATCAGGCTTTTCAAGGAGAGGCCTCTGATTCTAAAAAGATACAGGGAGAAATTTAAATATATTCTCGTTGACGAATTTCAGGATACGAACTGGTCTCAATATGAATTGATAAAAATGCTGGCTGAACCGAAAAACAATCTTACGGTCTGCGCCGACGACGATCAAGCGGTGTATCGATGGAGGGGCGCTTCTTACAATAATATCCTCCAATTTAAAAAAGACTTCCCGAAAGCCAAAGAAATTTTTCTCATCAGAAATTACCGCTCAACCCAAGACATACTTGATTTGTCTTATAAATTCATAAAAGCCAACAACCCCAACCGTTTGGAATTTGTCAGCAAAGTGGATAAAAAATTAATCAGCGAAAAGAACAAAAAAGGAGAAATAGGGTATTTTCATTTCAGAAACTCCGACGAAGAGGTGAGGGGAGTCATTAAAAAAATTACCCGAATAATGAAGGAAAACAAAGATGCTTGCTTTAGTGATTTTGCCATTCTGGTAAGAGCCAATAATCAAGCCATCCCGTTCTCTCAAGCGCTGGAAAGATCCGGCTTGCCTTATCAATTCTTAGCCTCCTGGGGGCTTTATTCCAAGCCGGTTGTTCTGGACATAATTTCCTATTTAAAGCTTTTGGATAATTACCATGAAAGTTCAGCTGCTTATCGCGTTTTAAACTTTCCCTTTCTCCAAATACCCGGCGATGACGTGGTGAAAATCACCCAATACAGCGGGAAAAAAGCGAAATCAATTTATGAAGCGTTGCAGGAAATTCCCCTGATCGGAGGAATATCCGAAAAGACAGCTGAAAAAATCGCCTTCATTTTAAGCTTAATTAAAAAACATGCAGAAATGGCCAGAAGCAAAAGAGTTTCCGAAGTCTTTATTTCTTTTCTGGCTGATTCAGGCTATTTAAAATATTTAACATCCGGCAATTCTAAACAAGAGCTGAATCTGGCTCTCCAATTTTATAAAAAAATTAAGGGATTTGAGGAATCGGTTCAAGACCCTATCCTAAAAAATTTTATGGCCCAGCTTGATATGGAACTGGAATCAGGCGAAGAAGGAAAGCTTGATTTTGACCCGGAGCAAGGGCCGGACATGATAAGAATAATGACCATCCATTCAGCCAAGGGATTGGAATTCCGCTATGTTTTTTTAGTTAATTTGGTTGATAAGCGCTTCCCCTCAATTGAAAGAAAAGACCCTATAGAAATACCTGCGGAACTCATTAAAGAGGTTATCCCTCAAGGAGATACTCATTTGGAAGAAGAAAGAAGGATTTTTTACGTGGCTGCAACCAGAGCCAAAGAAGGGCTTTTCCTTACTTCATCCGAGGATTACGGCGGAAAGAGAAAAAAGAAAGTCTCCAGATTTATAACGGAATTGGGGATGAAACCCTCCTGCAACGCTCCCGCTAACATCTGCGAAGTTGTGACGGGTGCGGGCAGACCCGCCTGCAACGCTTCGCAAGCGAAGCGTAGCGATGCGGGCAGGGAAAATATTGTTTTGCCTAATCATTTTTCTTTTTCCCAGCTGGCTGCTTTTGAAAACTGCCCTTTGCGATATAAATTCGCGCATATTTTAAGAGTCCCTGTCAGAAGCAAGGCGGTTTTCTCTTTCGGAAAAACAATGCACAATGCTTTATGCGAGTTCTTAAAGTTGGCGGAAGAAAAAAAATCGCTTTGCCAAAAAAAATTATTTGAACCATCCAAAAATAAAAAAAGTCCGGCTAAGGAAAACTTGCTGACGCTTAAAGACCTGATGGAAATTTACGATAAGGAATGGATTGACGAATGGTATGAAAACAAAAAGCAAAAAGAGGAATATTACGCTCTTGGTAAAAAATCCTTAAAAAATTTTTATGAAAAATATGTCAAAAATCCGCCGGAAATTTTAAAAATAAACGGCTTAATCGGACTGGAACTTCCTTTTATTCTTAAAATAGGAGGGGATTCGTTAAAGGGAAAAATAGATCGGATTGACGCTTCGGCTTCGCTCAACGAGGGGGTGAATATTATTGATTACAAAACGGGCGAAGGAAAAGAGAATCTTTCTTCTGACGATAAATTACAGCTGGCTATTTATAAGATCGCTTTGAAAGAAATCTTTAACATTGAAGCGGATAAGCTCACCTATCTTTACCTGAACGAAGGAAAGGAACTTTCTTTTTCAATGAATGAAAAAGATGTGGAAAAACAGAAAAAGATAATTTCGGAAAAAATTGAAAATATCAAAAAGAGCGATTTCGCGCCGACTCCGGGCTGGCAGTGCCAATTCTGCGATTTTAAAAATATCTGCGACTCCGCCAAAAAATCCTAAATGTCGGGAAATTTGCTTGACGCAAGGATTAAATCACGATATCGTAAGGTTAATTTAGGTTGAGCTGAACCGAGAAAGCTTAATATAGGGCAGGTAATGAGGCTAATGTAATAAACGAAAGAATGAAATAAAAAGAGAGAAAAAAGAAAAATGGAATACAAAATAGATAGCATTATCTTGGTGAGAGCAGGTCTCGTTCGTGTTGAAGTAACAACGCTTAAATTTGGGGAAATTGTCATCCCCATTGAATTTGAGGTAACCGATGGATTGGAAAAAGAAGATGAATTTGAAAAAACGCTGAAAAAAAGCTAAAATGGGAAATCAAATGTCGAAGGACATTGAAAGAAGAAAAAAGCGAAATGCTTTTGAAAATTGAGACAAAAGGCAATTTCGTCGCCGACGGCAGAAGAATAGAATTTGACATCATGAAAATTAGCAGGGACCGTTCTAAACCCAATAATTGGAACATTACTGTATCTCTCTCGGACTTTCTTGGCGAAGTTGAAATTCCCCTTGATATTGATTCTACGGGTTTATATAATTCCATCAACAATTTTGTCAGGGACAAGGTTAAACTCGTTTTTGAAAACCAAGTCAAGCCCAATGCCTCTTTATTGGAAAAAATAAAGACAGAGGTCGGAAGAATTCACGAAATCCAAGTTGACTAATCAAGGTCAACTTTTTTATTTTAAATAATTTTAAACCTAAAGGTCGCTAAAGGGATTGTTTTTTGCTATAATTAAAAATATGAGCACAATAGAACAACCGCCGAAAATTGAAAACAGCCCGGAACATATCCCTAATGAGGAGAAGATTCTTTCGGTATTTAAAAAATTGCTTAACGGAAAAGAATACAAAGAAGTGGCTGGCCAAAAAAAAGTAGATGGGAAGGGAATATATATGTGGGCAATTGAATTTCCCGATGGGGGGGGTAAAAGTCAATATTTGTATACGAGGAAAGGTAAATATCCGGAAACGGAAGCCTTGGAAACGGGTATCCATGTGGTTTATCTTGATAATACGGGAGAAGTAGTGGGTGGCACTGATGCCGCTAAACTCGTCGGTGAAAAATGGGAAATAACTGAATAAAAATAAAATTATAAAATATCAAAAAATTAATTCAAAAATATGATTACGATAGATGAAATCAAAAAAAATCCTCTTGTTATGGAATTCTTGCAGCAATCCAAGTCTTCTTTAGAGGCGCAAGGATATACGGAGCACGGTTTAAAGCACGCTCAAATAGTGGCAGACAGAGCAAGAATGATAGCTGAAAAAATCAGGCTGACCAAAGAAGAGCAGAAACTGTCGGAAATCGCCGGATTTTGCCATGATATCGGCAATTTCTTAAGCAGGAGTTACCATCATTATTTAGGCGCCTTGATTTTCCAGCAAATTTTCAGCCAAAATTTTACGCCGGAAGAATTATCTTCAATTATGCAGGCGATTTCCTCGCATGACAAAAGCGAATCGGAATTCTCCAATAACGTGGCCGCCGTTCTTGTCTTGGCTGACAAATCAGATGTCCGGGTATCAAGAGTTCTGAATAAAAATGCAGAAAATCTCAAGAAAGACATCCATGATCGGGTAAATTACGCCACTAAATCAAGCGAGATAAAAGTTGACGAAAAAAAGAAAAGAATAACCTTGGTTCTGGAAATTGACACAAATCTTGACCCGATCATAGAATATTTTGAGATCTTCACCGAGAGAATGGTTGTCTGCCGCAAAGCAGCCCAATATCTGGATTACAAATTCGGCCTCATTATAAACGACTTCAAACTCCTCTAAGGGTATGGAGGTCAGATGTTTAACGGTGGGGCAATTGCTTACCAATTGCTATCTGCTGAAATCAAAAGAAGAAATAGCAATTATTGATCCCGGCGCTGAAGCCGAGAAGATTTTGTTTGAAGTCGGGAAAATGAAAGGAAAATTGAAGTACATCATTAATACTCATTTCCACTTTGACCACATTGACGCCGATCAGGAAATCAAAAAAATAACCGGCGCCCAAATTTTAATCCACGAAGCGGAAAAAGAATTCATTAATTTTAAGCCTGATAAATTCCTGAAAGACGCTGATGAAATAAAAATAGGGGAGGATATTCTAAAAGTTTTGCATACTCCCGGCCATACAGCCGGAAGCATCTGTCTCTTAGGAAAAGGAGCTATTTTTACCGGCGACCTCTTATTTAAAGACGGCTATGGCAGAACAGATTTGCCCGGCGGCTCGCAAGAAGCAATTGAAAAATCTCTGGAAAAAATCTTGGCCATAGGCCGACCAGCCTCTGGCTGGAGAAAAATTAAAAAACCGGGAACGTTGGTTTATCCCGGCCACGGACCCAGCTTTACAGCTTAGACTCGGCGGGTGTACTCGCCGGTTTCGGTGTTAACCTCAATTATGTCATCCGCTTGAATGAAAAGGGGGACATTTATATTCGCTCCGGTTTCCAAAGTAACCATCTTGTTCCCGGAAAAAGCGCGGTCGCCTTTAACGCCGGGCGGAGCTTCAGCAACTTTTAATTCCACTTTTATCGGCAGGATGATGTTTATGATTTTTTCGTCAAAAATAATGCCCTGCGAAACTTGATTGGCCTTTAAAAATTTAGCACTTTCGCCGATTTGAGATTCAACGAAATTAAACCTTTCCGACGGATTTTCCAGCCGGCAGAAACAATAATTCCCCTTATGAGAGTACAGAAACTTCAGGTCAATTTTATCAATTTCCGCTTCTTCAAACCTATCCGACTGCTGAAGAGTTTTCTCTATGACTTGACCTGATATTAAATTCTTTGCCTTAATCCTCATTACAGATCTTCTTTGAGCAACTTTAATCTGCAGAGAATCCAAAACCTCATACGGCTGTCCGTCTAAAATAAATCTTACTCCTCTACGAAGGTCAAAATAAGTTAACATAATTTTTTTAATTTCAGCCAGAGGCTCCAGCCCGAGGCTCCAGCCAAAGGCTGGTCAGCCTCTGGCCGAGGTCAGCCTCTGGCCGAGATCGGCCTTTGGCCGAAATCATTTTATTATTCTCCACTCCATTTCTTTTTCTTTGTCCGCAAACTCCAGCCATTCGCCGTCAGGATTAATAACATACCATTTTTTCTTCGTCGCCGACCAAATCATCGGGTCACCGCGGTAAAAAGGCTTCTTAATAACCTCTTTTGGCTTCAGCCTATCTAATTCTAACCATTTTTTGAAGATAGTTTCAATAGTGTAGTCCAAATTTCTTGAAAGCGCCCATTCGGCCACTTTCTTTATGGCTGTTTTAGCCTGGTCCACAGAACCGGCTAATATTAGAAGTTGTTTCGCCGGACGAGTGTAGCGGGAATAAACAATTTTCCTTTTTTTAGCATTTTTTTTAAGTTCTTCCAAGTTCAAACCCTTTGTCTCAAAATAATAAGTAACAATTTGGCGGATGCCTGTCTCCTCCTTCAATTCTTCGTAATATTTTATTTTTTTCTTTTTCAAATACTCTTCAATTTTCAAGGCAATGCTTTCTCCCACTCCGGGAATTTTTTTAACTCCCTTAATCCCATCTTCTTTATAAATAAGAGAAACTTCTTTTTCTATTTTCTCCAAAGATAAAGCTGCTTTTTGATAGGCGTTAATCCTGTAAAAACTTTCTCCCTTTATTTCCAGCAGTTTTTTTATTTCACAGAGTATTCCGGCTATTTTTTGATTAATTTCAATCATTTAAGTTTTTTTAAAAGAGCTTGATAAAAAAGAATGCCTGCTTCCAGCTCTTTTTCGCCCTTTCCGGTAATATGATAAATCCTTTTCTTCTCTTTTTCTTCGCTTTTCACCAATCCTTCAATTTCCAAACGGTAAAGCACTCGGTAAGGCGTAATTCTTCCCGGCTTAAAGCCAAAATTTTCCTCAATCAGAGATTGAAGATTCCAGGCATGAATAGGGGATTGGCGAAGAAGAGTAAGGATATAAAGCCAAAGATTTTCCTTGGTATTTGATTTTTGGAGATGCTCTAACGGCAACATAATTGTGGATAAGTTTTCTTTAATGGAGTTGACCTATTATTTTACGGTGGTAAAATACTTTTAAACGCATTATTAACTTAATTATACTAAAAATATGCCTAAAATCAAAATCGCCATTGCCGGAATAGGCAATTGCTGCTCAAGCCTTGTCCAGGGAATTTACTATTACAAAAATGTAAAAAACGGCGACGAATTGGTTCCGGGATTAATGCATAACGTCATAGGCGATTATAAAATATCCGACATTGAAGTCGTGGCCGCTTTTGATATTGATGAAAGAAAAGTAGGAAAGGATTTGTCAGAAGCGATATTCGCTCTTCCCAATTGTACTGAAATTTTCTGCAAGAATGTCCCGAATATGGATGTTAAAGTGAAAATGGGGCCCATCATGGATGGGGTAGCTGCCCATATGGCAGATTATCCGGAAGACAAGAGATTCGTTGTCGCTAAAAAAAAGCCTATTAACGTAGCCGGAGAATTAAAAAAAACAAGCGCCCAAATCTTACTGAACTATATGCCGGTCGGCTCGCAGAAAGCCACGGAATATTACGCTCAAGTCGCTCTTGACGCTAATTGCGCTTTCATCAATTGCATGCCTGTTTTCATCTGTTCTGAAAAAAAATGGGAAAAGAAATTCAAAGAAAAAGGAATCCCTTGCATCGGCGATGACATTAAAGCTCAAATCGGGGCGACCATCACTCACCGCGTTCTGGCTAATTTATACGAAAAAAGGGGGGTTAAACTGGAAAGAACTTATCAACTTAACGTCGGCGGGAACACGGATTTCCTTAATATGCTTGACCAGGCCCGCTTAAAATCCAAGAAAATATCCAAGACAGAAGCTGTCCAGTCGCAATTAGCAGAGCCCTTGCACGAAGACAATATCCATATCGGTCCTTCTGATTATATTCCTTGGTTGAAAGACAATAAAATCTGTTATATCAGAATGGAGGGGAAAAAATTTGGAGATGTTAAAACCACCATTGACCTTAAGCTTTCTGTTGAAGATTCGCCTAATTCAGCCGGCTGTGTCATTGACGCCATAAGATTGGCTAAACTGGCCATAGACAGAGGCGTTGGCGGAGATTTAATTTCTTCATCATCTTACTTTATGAAACACCCGGCCAGGCAATTCACTGACGATAAGGCCAGGGAAATGGTTGACGATTTTATTGCCGGAAAGAGAGAAAGATAAAAAAATTACAAATTTCAAATTTCAAATAAAATGCTGGACGAAAAAAGACACTGGTTCAAATCTTTAGAAATAATAATCGGCAAAACCTTTAGCGCTCTGCCGATAACTCCCAACGGATATACATATCTGTCAGGCGTTTTTGCTTTAATCGGTTTGTATTTTATGATAGTCCAAAATTTGCCATGGGCTGTTATTTTTTTTCTTCTGGCCGGATTTCTGGATTTTATAGACGGAGCAGCGGCAAGAAACAAAAAAACCTCAACCAAAACAGGGGCCTATCTGGATACCATTTTTGACAGATATGTTGAAGGAATGATTCTCTTCGGATTATTGTTTTTGGGCTTACCTGCGATATGGTTGCCTGCCTGCGCTTGGATCTTTCTGGCGATGTTCGGGTCAATAATGACGACTTACGCTAAGGCGGCCGCTAAAGAAAAAGAATTGGTTAGCCAAGAGCTGAAAGGAGGAATTTTATCAAGGGGGGAAAGGCTGATCCTGTGCTTTTCAGCTTTGATTCTAGGAATAATTTATCCTGATTTCGTCTATACGACTTACATTGTTATCCTGATTGCCATACTGGGAAACATCACCGTCGCGCAAAGAATCCATTCCGCCATCAAAAAGAGTCCTTCCAATTATTGATACTTTTTGACGGTGAACCCATAAATCATATTCTTCAACCGCTTTTTTAGCGAGAAGAACCAGGGCATGAGTCATGTTCCTTGAAAATTTTCTTTAGCCTGTCGGCTTCGGCTTGGACTAAATCGCCGCTATATTCGCCGGAGTGAGCTGATGATCCTTCGTAAGAAGCTTTTTTTTGATCAAGATGAAGGTCAAAAATTATCTCATTGGTTTTCTGGCTAACGGTCAGAAAAACGTGAAAACGGGGATAGTTGTCTCTCCTTAATGGCCGGACAAAAGACATTTCCAAGTCCTCGCCGGATTCGCCCTGAAAACGATAACCGGCCCCCCTCATCAGGATTTTAATATTTTCGTTCAAATTATTAACAATATAAAATTTCATATATCCATTATTTTTTTTATTTCGGATTTTTCACTTTTATTTTTATTATACTCTCCACCTTAAAAATAATAAAGAGGCTAGTCCGAAGATTTTGCCTCTATAATAATGCGTGATTGTGATTTTTTATCGTGAGATAAATAAGAATGTTGTTAATGTGCTATGACACTAATGATTTGGAAGGGTGCCACCGAAGTGGCACCCTCGGGGGATAGAGTGGACAGTGATTACTGTGAAAATTATTATTTGTGAATTTGCTTTTGCTTCACCTTTGCAAGGGTAGCAAATTAAAAATTCTCGTCAACTATCGTCAATGGAGTTATCCACAGGGCAAAAAAGCAAGGGTTTTTATGTCTTAGGCACAGACATTTGTCGGTTTAGTTAGTTGATAATCTTCTAAAAATTGATTCGGCGATTTGCCGTTTAATCCGCAATGCCTTAG
>PEWS01000040.1 GCA_002779355.1 Candidatus Nealsonbacteria bacterium CG07_land_8_20_14_0_80_39_13
CAGGTTTTTGGCAGTCCTTAGGGCAGGTAATGTTGGTCTCGTTACTTTCGCAGACACCGTCGCCACAGATGATAGGCTTTGGGCAGTCTCCTTGACAAGTGGCGTTGGTCTCGTTGCCTTCGCAGACACCGTCACCGCAGACAACAGGTTTTTGGCAGTCCTTTAAGCAGGTAACGTTGGTCTCGTTACCTTCGCAGACTCCGTCACTGCAGACAACAGGCTTCAGGCAGTCCTTGGGACAGGTAATGTTAGTTTCATTACCTTCGCAGGTGCTGTCACCGCAGATAATTGGCTTCGGGCAATCCTTGAAGCACGACTCATACGTCTCCAGTCTTTCGCACTTACCATCTCCGCACACTGTTGAATTTATCGGAATGCCGGCGTTTTTAGTTCCACCACTACTGCTACTGCTACTGCTACTGCTACTGCCACCACTATAATAAGTGGGGCAGACTGCATCAGATCCATCGCAATTTTCATCTATTCCGTTGCCACAGACATCTGTAGCTTCGGGATGAATTGTAGCGTTGTTGTTATTGCAGTCGCCGGAGACGTTGACGTATCCAGCTGGTACCGTTACGTTACACAACATAGTTGTGTTGTTCCCACTGCCATAGCCATCGCCGTCGGCGTCTCTGTAGCGGATACAATATGTTTCGTCAACGGCGCCGTTACAATTATCGTCAATAGTGTTATTCGGTATTTCTACCGTATTACACACTATTGTAACGTTCACCTCCGCATAGGCATCTAAGCCACTTGCGTTGGTTATGTTGCAATTGCCGGCGCAATTATCAGAATAAACCCCCTGTGTCAATATCGCTAATAGCATTATTGACAAAAAAATTTTCAGGTTCATTTTATCCATCATCTTTCGTCTAACAGAGATCTACTCTTGCGACAGAGTAAAATCTGATTTTCACTGTTCCTGTAGTGGGGAAGACTTTATTCCACGACATGAAAATACTTTCTCCGGGATTCACAATTAGGATCGTGATCGATTGTCCCAAGTCTGGAGAACTGACATACACGTCTTTTAATGGGACGTTTCCGTTATTTGCAATAGATAAATTGCAAATTGTCGGGTTTCCCAGCAAGACTCCCGTAGAACAAGTGGCGTTAGCGATATTTAAATCAACTATTGTCATATTCCCGTCTCCGTCTTCATCAATACCGTTGTTCCAGTAGGCGGGGTTACAACGCTCCCATTGACAGTTTTCATCAATAAGTCCATCGCAGTCGTCGTCAATACTGTTGCCACAAACCTCTGTCGCTCCTGGATGGATTGTGACATTATGATCGTTGCAATCACCCGAGACATTAACATAACCGGTTGGTGGCGTTGCGTTGCATGTCGTTATTCCATTTGACGCATTGCCATATGTGTCGCTATCAAAATTTTGGTAATACGTGTAAAGGGTTAATCCTTCATCTGCGCTACCATCGCAATCGTCATCAATATTATTGCATGTCTCTGGCACACCGGGATGAATTAGTGCGTTGTTGTCGTTGCAGTCGCCCGAGACGTTGCTGTATCCCACGGGAGGGGTCGTTTCACAAAACATCGTCGCCGTCGTTATTCCATAACCATCGTCATCGGCGTCCCTATAATAGGCATAACCGCACCTCACCATCTGGAGGTTCACTAATGTATAACTGTTTCCATCGGGAATTACTCTGATTACACTAGCATTCCCATAATCCGCCTTTTGAGCTGTCACGGTTATTTGCCCTGTAACATTCAGTACGAACTCTACGGTTCCGTTTCCGTTTGTGATGCCCGTTATATTTACAATGGTTACGTTTACGCCCGCTAATGGCACTGACCCGTTGGATAAGTCTTTTACGGAAACGCTTATCGTCGCGTTTGCCGCACTTACCGCCGAGCTCATTACCACCACCAACACCAGCATCAGCATCATTCCGCTGCCGTTTCCGCCATTTCCAATTCCTCCTTTTTTTGTCGCTTCCGCTACGACCAGCCCTAGGGGCGTTGCCCCATGCCAATTTCCTTTTTGCATTTTTTTATCAAGGTACTCATAGAGTAAGATATTTTATTACTCTATAGATTAAAGTATAATCTTGATTGATAGATTTGTCAAGCTATTGACAAAAAAAGAGCCTTATGCTAACATATTAAATATTAGGGGTTAATAATTTATTATAAATTTATTATAAAAATAAAAAATATGTTTAAAAAAATCATACAAATAGTAACATTACTTATAGTTGGTCTGTTTTTTACGGTTGGTCAGGTTTCAGCGGCTGATAATCCGACAAGCGGGACATTAACCGCTTCGACTAATTCGGCAGTTGTCGGAACTAATGTAACTGTAACTATTACAGCTTCTGACGGCGATGGGATAGAAAAGGTTTGCTTGACCGATTGTAAAGATTGTCAAAATGCGACAAATTGCGCGCAATCTTGGCAAATAACTCAAGCTGTAATAGGGTCGTTTTACGCCGAAGCCAGTGTTTGCGCGAAAAATGCGGATACAGGCGTTAATGAATGTTCAAGGACTAATCCGGAGGGCATAAGCATTGATTTTTCCGATTTGACTGTTTCGTGTTCGGCGAGTCCGAGCCCGGTTCAGACGAACAATAACGTAACCTTTACAGCTACAGTTTCCGGCGGAACAGGAACGTATTCTTACGCTTGGACGGGGGATTGTACAGGAACCAATCCAACTTGCGCTAAATCATTCAGTTCGGCAGGAACTTTTACTCCGACTTTAACTGTTGTTTCCGGAACAGAAACAAAAACAGTTAGCTGTTCTGCAGTTGTTCAATCAGGTTCAATTCAGTATATTTCCGTACCCCAATATATTCCGGCATCATGTAACGGTTGTGGTTCTTGCGGGAGTGGTTCTTGTAATGGTTACAGCAATCACAGTTATTCGCAATGTTACGATGAAGATGTCTATTGGTATTGTTCTAATAATATAAAAAATGACAAGAAAGAAGAATGCGGAAGCGATTCTTGCGACCAATGGACCAATTATTGTTCAAGTGGCAATGTTTATAAAAAAAGAAATTGTTATGATCGGGGGTGTAATAACGCCGCTTGTTTCTCCACCTCAAAAGCAGAAAGTGAGTTTGTGGAAAACTGTAGTTCGCTTGGCTGTGAAAACGGAAAATGTGTTGTTAAGCCGGCTTGCGAATGTTCTTTCGGCCCATGTTGCGATGGGTGTTATTACAAGCCTTCAACTTCAATTTGCGAAACAAAAGTAGAAATTCAATATGGCTGTCCTTGGGGAACGGGGTGCGGAGCTGATGTGGCCAAGAGGTCAAACAGCACATTTCGCTATTGTTCAGGAGCAAGTAATTTGTGTCTTGGCGAATGGAAGCAGTCTTTGAAGCGGACAAGTTGGACAGTGGTTGATTATTGTTCAGTCGGCGAGACGTGCTCTGTCGGCAAATCAGCCTGCTCTTATAATTCAGCCTGTACAAGACCTGTAAATACTTATATTAAAAATTATACAAAAAAGTGTTCAGAAGATAATCTTTTTTGGTACGATTCCAATAATTTGAAACAGGGAAAATATCGCGATTGCGCCGATGAAAACGACTGTACCTCTGACAGTTGCGATAATAATAAATGCGCCAATGAATTGAAATGCGACGGAACAGCCTGTTCAGTCGGTTCAGATAGTTATTGCGAGAGTTGCGAATCTTGCGGAGATGACGTTTGCAACTGCAACGAAACTCCTTGCGGATGTCCGGCTGACTGTAAAATATCAGGGCTTTCGGTTTCTGTTTTATGCAAAGAAGCAGGGGAGTCAACCGACTGGAGTAAAGACATAAAGGCCTCTCCTTCAAGCAAGCTGGATGTTCTTTTGGTCGTTACCAATAGCGGACAAGATGATTTGGAAGATGTTTCTGTGGAGGTGAATTTACCCAAGGAACTCAAATACCAAAACGATCTTAAAATTGGAGGGGATGCCTATAAAGGAGATATCGCCTTAGTTAATGTCGGAGATTTGTCTTCAGGTTCTTCTAAAACGATAACCTTGGGAGTGCTCACCGGCAGGATTTTGGATGATTCTGATTTTTCTATAGCCGGAACTGTGAGCGATGGGAATTTAAAGTCTTCTGATTCGGTTAAGATTTCTTTAGCGGGAACAGGCGCATCCGGAATCGCAACTGTTTTCTCCGGCACAGCTTTCTCAATTTCTCAATGGCAAAATTGGCAATATCTTTTCTGGCTGGCGACAATCGCTCTTGTAGCTTTTGGGGCATTTTATATCTTCCCCATTGTGAGAAAAAAGAAAAAAGAGGCGATGCTTAAAGACATCATTAAAGGAGTAGCTTCCGCCGACAAGTTATTATAAATTAGTTTTTTCTTCTATTTCTTTCTTTAGTTTTTGGATAAAATCCTCTATCTTTATCGCTCCCAAGTCTTTATTCTTGGAGCGGATGGAAACGGAATTGGCTTCAATTTCTTTGTCTCCGATAATTAAGATGTAGGGGATTTTTTCCATTTCAGCCGCTCTGATTTTCTTGCCGAGGGTATCGTTTTTTTTTTTGACTTCTACACGGATATTATTCTTTTTCAGCTCATCAGCTGTTTTCTGGGCAAACTCCAGATGTTTTTCACTTATCGGTATTAAGGAAACTTGGACAGGGGATAGCCATAAAGGGAACGCTCCGGCATAGTGCTCTATTAAAAGCCCTAAAAATCTCTCAAAAGAGCCCATTAGCGCCCTGTGGAGCATGAATGGCTGCTCTTGTTCGCCCTTAGAGTTAATAAAGGTCATATTGAACCTTTCCGGCAAATTGAAATCAAATTGTAAGGTTGAGCATTGCCATTCCCGTCCGAGAGCGTCTTTTATTTTGTAATCTAATTTCGGACCGTAGAAGGCAGCTTCTCCTTCCTGTTTCTCGTATTCAATATTTAATTCTTTAGCTACTTTTTCCAAAACTTCTTCGGTAAATTTCCAGCCCTTTTCATTGCCGGCATATTTGTCCTTATTTTTCCTGTCCCTCAAAGAGAGATATATTTTGTAGTTCTTGAAACCGAAAGCTTCAAAATATTCTTTAATGAAGTTCGCCACCCTTTTTAGTTCATCTTCAACTTGTTCTTTGGCGCAGATGATATGAGCGTCGTCTTGAGTGAATCCTCTGACCCTGGTCAGTCCGGAGAGTTCGCCTGATTTTTCATAGCGATAAACCGTTCCGCATTCAGCCCAGCGTAGAGGAAGTTCTTTGTGGGAACGGAGCTCTGATTTATAAATCCTTACATGGAAGGGGCAATTCATCGGCTTAAGCAAATATTCTTCTTTTTTTACTCCTTCTTTTTCTTTTTTTCCTTCTGATTGCTGATAGTCTTTCAATGATTTGCTTACTTCAAGAACGGGATACATGCTGTCGTTGTAAAAATTCCAATGGCCTGATTGCTCCCATAAATTTCTGCTGCCGATATGAGGGGATCTGACTAATTGATAGCCATTGTTAAGGTGTTTTTTGTACCAAAAATCCTCAATTATTCTCCAAAGGAGAGCGCCTTTTGGTTTCCACATCGCCAAACCCAACCCGACAACAGGGTCAAGCAGAAACAGGTCTTTTCCGATTACCCTATGATCTCTTTTTTCCGCTTCATCCATCATTTTTGAGTATTTCTCCAATTCCTCTTTTGTCTCAAAAGCCAAACCATAAATCCTTGTCAGCATTTTATTCTTTTCGTCTCCCTTCCAGTAGGCGCCGGCTGTTTTTGTCAATTTAAAACTGCCATCGACAATTTCTTCGGTATTTTTTATATGAGGGCCCTTGCACAGATCAATGGAATCTCCGCTCTCGTAAACAGAAATTGTTTTATCGGTCAATTCCTTTATCAATTCCAATTTATAGGGCTGTCCGCGGAATATTTTTTTAGCTTCTTTTTTGGAGACGATCTTCTTTTTGAATTTAATATTCTGCTTAATCAATTCCCTCATCTCTTTCTCAATCTTTACTATGTCCTCGGGCGATAGTCCGAATTTTTGTTTTAGGTTTGGGATTTGTCGTCCAGAGGACGACCTCGGCCAGAGGCTGACCAGCCTTTGGCTGGAGCCTCTGGCTGGGGATTTGGGATTTGGGATTTGGGATTTAACGATTTTGACTTCAGAAAAGTCAAAATCGTAATAGAATCCCTTATCTATTGCCGGCCCGATGCCAAATTTAACTTTCGGGTAAAGTTTTTTAACCGCCATAGCCATAATGTGAGCGAGCGAATGTCTTGCAATTTCTATGTTCATAATTTTATTATTTTATTGTATTAATTAACGAATTTTCGCCAGGGGCGGATCGGCCTTTGACCGAAACGAGTTTCTGAATTAACTTATTTATTATATCAGAAACCCTCCTTTTTTCCACTTATGGTTTTTTTGTCAGTTCACGGGCTTCGTCGCAGATTACTTTCGGGGAGTCGCCCCTGAAATCAACGCTTCCGACGATAATGACGATTTTATTTTCCTGAAACAATTGAGGATTCTTTTCCATTATCTTAGGGAAGACAACTATTTCCAACTTGCCGTCAGCATCCTCAATATTCAGAAAAAGCATCGGCTTTCCGGTTTTGGTGATTATTTTTTTAATTGCGCCGATAACTCCCCCGACTTTTACTTTTGTCCCGCCGATATAGTTTTTTATTTTTGAAAGAGGGGTAGTGTATTTCAATAATATATCCTGAAATCCATCTAAAGGATGAGCTGTTACAAAAAGACCGAGAAGTTCTTTTTCCCATTTTAATTTTTCGTGTTCGGAAATAGGCTCAATTTTATCCAAGCGGAATTCAGTATTGTTTTTTTTCTCGCTTTCCATCGCCCCAAAAAGGCTTTTCTGCCCGTTGGACTTCATTTTTTTGTTTTCTCTGCCATACTCAAGCAACCTTTCTACATTATGTAAGAGTTGTCCCCGCTCGCCGAATTTTTCAAAAGCCCCTGCCTTGATCAGGCTTTCCAATGATTTTTTATTAAGATCTTTTGATCTGGCGCTGACGCGGTCAACGAAATCAAATACTGAATTATAGGGTCCGGAGCTTTTTCTCTCTTGGATGACTGTTTCCATTATATTTTCGCCGACATTTTTTATCGCCAAAAGTCCGAAGCGGATTTGTTTGGGGGGGACAACGGTAAAATTCTGCAAGCTTTCATTTATATCCGGAGGAAGAACTTCAATTCCCATGCTTTTGGCCTCTGATATCAGGAAGCCGATTCTTTCCGTATCGTTTCTTTCTGAAGTTAAAAGAGAGGCTGTAAATTCAGTTGTGAAATGAGCCTTCAGATAAGCGGTTTGGTAGGCAATCATAGCGTAGCAGGTGGCATGGGATCGATTGAAAGAATAGTGGGCGAATGGTTCTATCCAATGCCATATTTTTAAAGCGACGCTTTCGTTGATGCTGTTTTTCTTCATCCCGTCAACGAATTTTTTCTTCTGTTCCATCAGAAGTTTTTCAATTTTTTTGCCGATGGCTTTTCTTAAGACATCAGCTTCAGGCATGGAAAAGCCGGCCAAGTCCTGGGCGATTTTCATAATTTGCTCCTGGTAAACGGGGATGGAATAGGTGCTTTCCAGAATCGGTTTCAATTTCGGATGGAAATAAGTAAGGTCTTTTTGTCCGTGCTTGCCGGCAATATATTCCGGAATAAGAGCCATCGGCCCCGGACGATATAAGGCAACCATAGCGATAATATCTTCAATATTACTCGGTTTTAATTGTTTTAGGTATTTTCTCATTCCCTCGCTTTCCAGCTGGAATACTCCGACCGTAAGCCCTCTTTGGAGAAGTCTATAAGTTTTTTCATCGTCAAGAGGGATGTTTTCCAAATCAATATTCTTTCCTTGAACCTTGTATATTCTGGAAAGAGTGTCTTCGATAATGGTCAGGTTTTTTAATCCCAAGAAATCCATCTTCAATAATCCCAAGTCAGCCACAGCATGCATTTCGTATTGAGTGACAATGATTTTATCGTTTTGGGTCGGATGCTGCAAAGGAATAATTTCGTCCAAGGGCTGATTAGAAATAACAACCCCGCAGGCATGAGTAGAGGCGTGTCGGACAACCCCCTCCAATCTTTTAGCCAGATCAATCAGCTTGCGGGCTTTTTGGTTTCCCTCGTAAAGTTCCCGGAATTTAGTTACGCTGGCCAATGTTTTTTCCAAATCAAGGCCGAAAGGAATCATTTTCGCCACCACATCGCAGTAGCTGTACTCATATCCCAAAACCCTTCCCACGTCTCTGATTCCGGCTCTGGCGGCTATTGTTCCGAAGGTGATAATTTGAGCTACCTTATCTCGACCGTATTTTTCAGAAACATATTCAATTACTTCATTTCTGCGCCGGTCGTTGAAATCAAGGTCAATATCAGGCAGTCCTTCAGCTCTTCCCGGATTTAAAAATCTTTCAAATAAAAGATTGTATTTTAAAGGGTCAACGTTAGTGATGTTGACGAGGAAGGAAACCAAAGAGCCGGCCACCGAACCTCTTCCCGGTCCGACCACGATTCTGTTTTTTTTGGCCCAATTGACGAAATCTTGGACTATCAGAAAGTAAGAAGCCAGCCCCATTTTTTGGATAGCTGAAAGTTCGTATTCCATTCTTTCCAGAATCTTACTTCTATCTCCTTCCGGATACCTTTTTTCCACCCCTTCAAGGCAGAGTTCCCGTAAGTATTCGTCAGGGGTTTTTCCTGAAGGGACTTCAAATTTAGGCAATTTTATCTCCCCCAATTTGAATTCAAAATTGCAGGCCTCGGCGATTTTCCCGGTGTTTTCAATCGCTTCCGGAGTTTCCTTGAAGTCTTCAGCCATTTGCTCCGGCGTTCTGAAGGAAAAATCGTCTTTAATCAGGGTTCTTCTTTCCGGGTCGTTAAGATTAGCGCCGGTATTGATAAGCATCAGTACATCCTGGACTTCAGCGTCTTCCGGTTTCAGATAATGGACATCGTTTGTGGCCACCAGAGGGATATCCAATCTTTTGGAGAGAGCGATTAATCCTTCGTTAGCTTTTTCTTGGCCATCAAGGTTTTTATGTTTTTGTAGTTCCAGATAAAAATTTTCTTTGCCGAAAATTTCTTGGTATTTGAGGGCGGTTTTTTCCGCTTCGTCCATTTTATTATTAATAATCATCCTCGGGATTTTCCCTTGAATACAGGCGGAGAGGGCGATCAATCCTTCTGAATATTGGGATAATAATTCTTCGTCAACTCTTGGTTTGTAATAGAACCCTTTTAGGTGAGATTGGGTTATTATTTTTACTAAATTTTTATATCCTTTTTCGTTTTTGGCCAATAAAATCAAATGGTATCTTTTGTCGTCAATGTTCGGCCTCTCCTGGCGCATGCTTTCAAAGGCAACATAAACCTCACAGCCGATTATCGGTTTAATACCCCTTTCTTTAGCTTTTTTACAGAACTCAACAGCCCCGTAAATATTGCCGTGGTCGGTTAGGGCGACTGAATCCATTCCTAATTTTTTGGCGTAATCCAAAAGCTGGTCAATCTTGGGCAGGCCGTCAAGGAGAGAGTAATGAGAGTGCACATGCAGATGAGTAAATTTCTTATTCATGGCAGTATTTTAGCACTTTAACATTCTAATGTTAAAATTTTCGCAATAAAAAACGTTGAATTAAATCAACGTTGAATGTATTTTTCCATTATTTCGGCAAATGGAATTTTCTCCGTACTTGCACTTCGCGAATTTTCCCAAAACATGTCGCGTATATCTTTTTCTTTCTTGGCGTAAATGTTTAAAGAAAAATAGCATTTATAATTAGCTTCGCCATTTTTAATTTTTATTTCTATATCAATAAATTTCATTCTTAAGAATTTCTTAAGTTCGATTAATTCTTTTCTTGGAATGGCAAAAAATACTTTGCTTTCGTAATCGTCGTCGTTTAGTTTATTTATCAACTTTTTAATTTTTAGCCAGGACGTTTCCCCTTCGGATATGCCTTTCTTCGGAAAGAGATAGATGCTGTTTTCTTCAGAAAGTTTCAAGATGAGGTAGGGAAATGGCATGATGGTTATCTTTCTATATTCACTATCGGTGATACTAACTTTTTCATCAACCGTCTTATATCGTAGAACTCCCCTTATTCCCGTTGTTTGGGTTAACGTGAGATGTTCTCTTTGGCAGAATTCATCTATATCAACCATCTTCTTTTTGAAATTTTCTCCAAGTTGCGTCTTTAATACTCTTTCCACAGAATTTATAAGAGTCTCGTATTCGTTATTTTCGGATACATTCAAACTAAAATTCCCCCATATTTTTTTTGCGACGATTTTGTTGTCAACACCGTTGTTTGACGGTAGTCGAAAAACAATTTTCATTTTTTCTTTCATTTTTTGGTTTTTTCTTTTTTTAAGGTGCTTATCGCACTTTTTTGACGGGATTATTATTTCCCTTGCCCCTTAATTACCATAAAAATAAGTCAGACGTCAAATTTTCATGAGCCATTTCAAATTTTTTAGCAATTTTACAGGGATTTTACAGGGGTCAGACCCCTGTAAATTCCGCAGTGGTCAGACCCCTGCAAATTGTACCCCTGTAAATTGTTTGAAGAGGCCTATGTTGACGGGCCTATGTTGACGTCAGACGTCAACGCTTACGTCAACGCTTATATCTTGTTAGTATGGTAAAATGGTTTTATGAGATACCCTAATTTAAATGAAGAAAAAAAGTTGTGGAAAAGCGGATATAAGTACGTAGTGGGGTTGGATGAGGCCGGAAGGGGACCGCTTGCGGGGCCGGTTGTGGCTGGAGCGGTAATGTTAAAAAATTACAAATTTCAAATTTCAAATTTCAAATTTCTAAAAGAGATGCGAGGGGTGAAAGATTCAAAGAAATTATCGGCGAGAAAGAGAGAAGAGATTTATGAAGTCCTGACGAATCATCCGGCGATAGAATGGGGGGTTGGCCGGGTTTCTGAAAAAATAATTGATAAGATAAATATCTTGGAGGCGACGAAACTGGCAATGATAAAAGCAATAAAAAAATTTAAAGTTGATTTTCTGATTATTGATGGAAATTTTAAAATAAAAAAAGATATTCCGCAGAAATCAATAATAAAAGCAGATGCTAAAGTTTTTTCCTGCGCCGCCGCCAGCATTATCGCCAAAGTGACAAGGGACAGGATAATGGAGAAAGAGCATAGAAAGTATCCGAAATATAATTTCGCCAAGCACAAGGGTTATCCGACGAAAGAGCATTATAAAGCCATAAGGAAAAACGGCTGTTGCAAGATTCACCGAAAAACCTTCCGTTTGGAAAATTAGGCGCATGGGGTTGTAAGATTTAATTTTATATGATAATCTATAATAAATTAAAAATTTTAAGAAATTATGCCAGTTCCTAAACAAAGACATACCAAATCAAAAAGAAACAGGAGAAGGTCCCATATTAAGCTTACTATTCCGACCTTAAATAAGTGCCCAAAATGCGCTAAGCCTGTCTTGCCTCATGTTGCTTGCTTAAGTTGCGGTTTTTATAAAGGGAAAGAAGTTATTGACGTGATGAAAAAATTAACTAAAAAAGAGAGGAAGGCAAAGGAAAGAGAAATGGCGGAAAAAGAAGCTGAAGCCAAGAAAGATAAACCATTAACAGCGGAAGAACTCTCTAAAAATTAATTATGGCAAGTAGGCATTTGTCTAGAAGCATAGTTTTACAGGCTCTTTACGAGTGGGATTTTTTCAATAAAAAGAATAATCTGGAGAAGATAGTTGAGAAAGATATTGAGGAAATGGGGCCGGGATTGGAAGACAAGAGTTTTATTTGGGAATTGACCGCCGGAGTAGTGGAAAATTTTGAAGCCCTTAATAAGATAATTGAACAGGCGGCTCCGGAATGGCCAGTTGATCAGATCAGTATCGTTGACAGGAATATTTTAAGAATCGGCTTGTATGAGCTTTTATATGGAAGTAAAGAAGCTGTTCCCCCTAAGGTGGCCATTAACGAATCAATAGAGTTGGGGAAAACATTCGGTGGAGAGAATTCAGGGAAATTCATAAATGGTGTTTTAGGGACAGTCTATAAACAAGCGGGGATAACTGAACCCGATGAAAAAGATGAGGATAATGGAGATAATGAAAAAAAAGATGATGATGAAAAAATTTGAAAAATTTGAAAAAGAAATTGGCGTTAATTTCAAGAATAAGGATTTACTGACTCAAGCTTTCTGTCACAGATCTTATCTGAACGAAAATACGGATTTTAACTTGAGCAATAACGAGAGGTTGGAATTTTTGGGAGACGCGGTTCTGGAGTTGATAATAACGGAGAATCTCTACGTTAATCAACCGGAAAAATCGGAAGGTGAATTGACGAACTGGAGAGCGGCTTTGGTGAATACAAATATGCTTTCAAAAATTGCCGGCGAGCTCGGATACAATGACTTTCTTTTGCTATCCAAAGGAGAGGAAAAGGAAAAGGGAAAGGCAAGGCAGTGTATCTTAGCTAATACATTTGAAGCTGTTTTGGGAGCAATTTACCTTGATCAGGGGATAGAAGTCTGCCGGAAATTCATTGAAAAAAATTTACTCAAGGAATTGTCCAATATTGAAAAAAACGAACTTTTTAAAGACGATAAGTCGCGTTTTCAAGAAGAGTCTCAAGAAAGGGCAGGCATTACTCCCATTTATAAGGTTCTGGGAGAAGAGGGGCCTGACCATGACAAGGTCTTTACTATTGGGGTTTTTCTTGATAAAGAATTAGTAGCTAAGGATACCGGCTCGTCAAAGCAAGAAGCAGAGATAAAAGCGGCTAAAAAGGCATTAGAGGTAAAAAATTGGAAATAATTAAATAAATTTCAAATATTATGTTGGTAATTCGCTTGCTTCGCAAAGGAAGGAAAAATCAGCCTTTCTTCAAAATTGTGGTTACGGATAAAAAGAATGCTCCCCGAGGAGGACGTTTTGTTGAGGAGGTTGGTTTTTGGAACCCTAAGACAAAAGAAAAAACATTGAACGGAGACAGAATAAAGCACTGGATTTCTATGGGCGCAAAGCCTTCGGAAACAGTCTACAATCTTTTAATTGTTGGAAAGATCATTGAGGGCAAAAAAACAGCAGTTCATAAAAAATCTAGGCCAGAGGCCCATCGTCCTCTGGACGACAAGAAGAAGCCGGCTGAAGGAGGAACTGCCCCTGTTGCGGAAGCCAAGAAAGAAGAGAAACCTGCGGAAGCCGTAGCTCAATAGGAAAGTTGACAATTGTTTTTGAAAAGATAAAATATAAACAGATAAAGGTCGAGACACTTAGAAGATTAAAAGAAAAAGAAAAACCTTTTTGAAATTATGACAAAAGAAGCCAATGACAAAGAATTTCTTGAGTATATGGTTAAGGCATTAGTTGATCACCCTGAAGATGTCGTTGTTGACCGAAAGGTTGACGAGATGGGAGTTTTGCTTTCTTTGAAGGTAAACTCTGAAGATATGGGTCAAATCATCGGCAAAGCCGGTTCTATTGCCAGATCAATCAGGAGCTTAGTCCGGATTGTCGGCCTCAAGAATCACGCTCGGGTTAACTTGAAAATAGAGGAACCTGAAGGCGGAAGAACTTCAGCTCCTTCTCACAGCGCAGTTAAAAAAGAGACAGGAGATTTTGAAGAACTTAGCCTGTAAGTAATTTATTTACCGGACAAGGAAAACCGTGCTATCATCAATGATTGACAGCGCGGTTTTCATTTAAAGATATGAGGTTTGATATCATCACAATTTTTCCTAATATTTTTGATTCTTATTTAAAAGAGACTTTTATAAAAAAAGCTCAAGATAAGAAAATAATTAATATCAAAATCCACAATTTAAGGGATTGGGCTTTTGATCGCCATCAAACCGTTGACGGCCGGCCTTTCGGTGGAGGATTGGGAATGGTCATCAAACTGGAGCCGATATACAAAGCCGTCTCCAGTTTGATTAAATGTAAAGCTAAAAACGAAAAACTAAAAATAAACCGGAAAACTAAGGTTATACTCTTTACGCCGAGGGGAGAGAAGTTTAACCAGCAGATGGCTTATAAATTGAGCAAATTTGACCGATTGATAATGATTTGCGGCCGTTATGAGGGGGTTGATGAAAGAGTGGCCGAACATATAGCTGACGTTGAGATTTCAATAGGGGATTACGACCTGATGGGCGGGGAATTGCCGGCTATGATAGTAATGGAAACAATAACGAGGTTGAAACCGGGAGTTATTGGTAAGCCTGAATTTCTCAAAGAGAGAGTCGCTAAGAATAAAAAATTTCTTGAGTATCCCCAATACGTCAGGCCGGAAGTATTTTTGCCTGATAAGAAGTCAAGAGGTTGGAAGGCGCCTAAGGTTTTGCTGTCGGGCAACCACAAAGATATTGAAGCCTGGAAGGCGGAACACGGAAAGGAGATTGGAAATTAAATGATTTTGTGTTAAGTTTATATTTACGGGTAGGTACCAAAGCGGCTAAATGGGTGTGGCTGTAAACCACATGACTTCGGTCTTCGGGGGTTCAAATCCCTCCCTACCCACAGCAAATTTTGCTATTGCAAAATTTGCTCCCTAAATACAAATTATACGCATAAATTACAAGTAGCTTGAAGAATTAAAATAATCGAAATTATGTAAAATAGATTATGGAGAAGAACATTAACATTTGCAAATCAATGGCGTATAAAGAAAAACAGGCGAAAATTACTAGAGAAAATTGGGGAAAAGGAGTTTATGATTTTCGGATCAAACAAGAGGAGAGGCGATGCGCAAGAAAGGGGTGTAGATTAATTTTCAAAGCACAACCATCAGACGTCAAGAAATTTTGTTCTCGTAGTTGTGCGGCAAAGGTTAATAATCCAAAACGCGCTAAAATTAATTTTACTGACAAGGAAAAAATCAAAAAATTATATAGAAAAGGATTTTCAATGATGGAAATTTCTCAAAAATTAGGCTATAGCTACAATGCGGTTGTATATTGGATGAAAAAACTTAAAATTCCCTGTCGCAGCGTAAGTGATGCCCTATACCAAAAGTTAAATCCAAAAGGAGACCCCTTTAATATAAAGAAAAATTTGACGCCGGAAGACCAGAGATTATTCGGGTTAGGAATGGGAATTTATTGGGGAGAAGGGAATAAGCTTAATAAGCATAGCGTGAGGTTGGGAAATTCCGATCCAAAACTCATAAAGTTATTTCGTGATTTTTTAATCAAGATATGCGGCGTTAAAAAAGAAAAATTCTTATATAATCTTCTTTTGTTCAATGATGCGAGCAAAAACAAAGCGCTTAGTTTCTGGAATAAAGAGCTTGGACTTGCTTCGGGTCAAATAAAATCGGTTACTTCTCTAAAACCAAGAGGGAAAGGAACATATAAGAAAAAGAGCATGACAGGGGTATTGACTATTGAAGTCGGGAACGTCAAACTTAAAAAAGAGATAGACAAGATGCTTGAGGCGTTATGTAAATAGGCCTGAGTAGCTCAGACAGTTAGAGCACATCATTGGTAATGATGAGGTCAGCGGTGCGACTCCGCTCTCAGGCTCAGGATAAGCGAAAATTATCAATTTTAGTCAAAGGTTGATCTGCCCTTGGTGGAAAATTAAAAATATCAATTAAAAAAATATGGCAACAAAGAAAAAACCATTCGTAAAATTACAGTGCTCGGAGTGCAAGGAAGTTAATTACTACACTCACAAATCAAAGGGGATAGCGACGGAGAAACTGGAATTGAAAAAATTCTGCAGTTCTTGTCGCAAGAGCGTAGTCCACAAAGAAGCCAAGAAATAAAAATAGAAAAGTACGTGGGGGCGTGCTTAGGGGCATAGTTTAGTGGTAAAACAGTGGTCTCCAAAACCACGGACGGGAGTCCGATTCTCTCTGCCCCTGCCAATGAATGCGCGGGTTCGTCCCGTCATCCGACGGGACGCCCAGTCGTATGACTGGGCGAGTCCTGGCGCCCCCGCAATGTAATAAATTTTTCTTTCGGAAAAATTTAAACATTGCTGTGGCGTTTAAATTTTCAAAGAAAATTTATTACGCCACGCATTTCCAAAAGCATACATCGTGGAGTCAGACCCCACGATGATAATCTTTGTTAAAATTTTTAGCGCAGAATTATGGAGACCGGGTCTCCGTAATTCTGGATAATTACGCTTCGGCGGAGTTTTTTGTTTTCAAATAACGGTGAGGCGGGAAGGGGAGTTTACAGGGGTCAGACCCCTGCGGAATCTACAGGGGTCAGACCCCTGTGAAAACCCCTGTGAAATTTGTTTGTTGAGAAAGCAATTATTTTGCTTTCAGTGGAGAGGTTTTTTTGATAGAATAAATTTATGAAAAAACAGAAATTTTATGCTTACTCGGCTGATGGGAAAACAGGCATAGCTGATGACTGGCCATCTTGCGAAAAAATCGTTTCCGGAATTCAGGGCGCCAAGTTCAAGGGCTTTCTGACCGAAGCTGAAGCTAAGATGTGGCTGGAAGCCGGAGCGGATTACAAGATTAAACACTTAACCACTGAAAAGGGGATCTATTTTGACGCCGGAACAGGAGCCGGCCACGGGGTTGAGATTAATGTAACCGATGAAAAGGGAACAAGCTTACTGGATAAAGTTTTACCGGACACCCATATAAATCATCGCGGCCACCACTGGATTTTTAAAGATGTAACTAATAATTTTGGCGAATTACTGGCCTGCAAATACGCCTTGCAGATTGCGTTAAAGGAGGGGATTAAGGATGTTTTCGGCGACAGTAAGTTGATTATTGAGTTTTGGTCTAAGGGGTATGTAAAAAAAGAAAATATTCATCCGGAGACAATTGCCTTAAGCGCTGAAGTTAAAAAACTAAGATATGATTTTGAGAAATCAGGAGGGAAGATAGGGCGCGTTCCCGGCTCCGGCAACCCGGCCGATTTAGGTTTCCACAAAGGCTAACCATATTAAATTTCAAATTTCAAATTACAAATTTCAAAAACCATGGAGGAGATAAAGATAGATAAATTGATACGCTCCAAGAGAAGGAGCATCGCCTTAATCGTCTCGTCCGAGGCGACTCTTATTGTCCGAGCGCCAATGAGAACGACTTTGGAATATATTGAAGGTCTGGTTTTTGAAAAAAGGGCTTGGATAAAAAAGAAAAAGGATCAAATTTTAAAAAATAGCTGGCCGGCTAAAAAATGCGAAGAATTATCTCAAGAAAAGGCACTGGAGAAAATAACCGAAAGAGTGAATTTTTACAGTCGGATTACCGGTTGGAAATTTAAGTCCGTATCAATTACCAAGGCCGAATCAAGATGGGGCTCCTGCGGACCGAATAATTCAATTAATTTCAGTCGGCGGTTGATTATGGCGCCCATTGATGTTATTGATTATGTAGTTGTTCATGAATTGGCTCATATAGCGGAGAAAAATCATTCAAAAAAATTTTGGGACAAAGTGGAGGCAATTTTGCCTGATTATAAAGAAAAAAGAAAATGGTTAAAAGAAAAAGGCCATAATCTAAAAATATAAGCATATGGAAGAAATTTTTTTAGACGCTTTAATGGATTCATTTAAAATGGTTCCATTATTGTTAATAATTTATATCGGAATAGAGTTGATTGAATATAGATTCGGGAACAGGATAAGGGAGAAAATCCAAAAAGCCGGAGCGGTAGGTCCGGCAATAGGGGCGATAGCCGGGAGTTTTCCTCAATGCGGTTTTTCGGTTGTCGCCACAGCTTTGTATACCCAAAGATTAGTTACTGTGGGGACGCTAATGGCTGTTTATCTTTCCACTTCCGATGAAGCTATCCCGATAATTTTAGCCCAGCCGGACAAAACCGGAATTATTTTACCTTTAATTTCAACGAAGATTTTCATCGCCTTAATGGCCGGATACGCTATTGATTCGGCCTTCAGAAAAGAAAACAAAAAAATACTGGCTCATATTGAATCGTATGCGCATAGCAAAGATGATAAGGATCATCATCACGAGTCAGTAATAGAAGAAAAAGCCTGTTGCGGGCACAGCGCTAGCGCCTTGGCTAAAGGATTCAATCCGAAAGAGATATTTTTTCATCCTGTAATTCACACTTTTAAAATTTTCGTTTTTATTTTTGCCGTTTCGTTCCTGATCAACTTCGCTATTTTTCAAATAGGCGAAGAGGCGTTTGGTAAGTTATTTTTAAGCAATAGCTTTCTTCAGCCATTTTTAATGGGATTAGTCGGACTGATTCCGAACTGCGTCGCTTCTGTTGCTATAACTCAATTATATCTTGGGGGATTGATTTCTTTCGGTTCGGTTATTGCCGGATTATGCGCCAGCGGGGGATTGGGGATACTGGTTTTATTCAGGGAGGAAAAAGACAAGAAAAATGTGTTCAGGATTTTACTCCTGCTCTTCGGCATAAGCGTCTCCTCCGGTCTGATAATCCAACACCTTTTTTAGCTTTTAATTGGTTTTAAAGTTTGATAAAATGTTATTAAATTATAAATTTAAGAAAATCGGCCAGGGGCATCGGCCAGAGGCCCCAGCCAAAGGCTCCAGCCAAAGGCTGGTCAGCCTCTGGCCGAGGTCAGCTTCTGGCCGAGATAGTCCTCTGGACTAAAAAATATGGATGAAGAAAATAAGAAAAACAAGAAAGGTTGGGCGGGGAAAATCGCGGTTTTGGTTGCTATTATAATAGTGGCTTATTTTGGTCTTTCTCAAACAATTTTTAAGCAAAAAGAGACAGGATTTAGGGTCGTGAAAGCGGAGATGAGAAATATTGTTCAGGAAATATCAGAGACAGGGACAGTTAAAAAAGGGGAAGAAACAAGACTGTCTTTTAAAAATGGAGGACGGATAGAAAAAATTTGGGTCAAAGCCGGAGATAATGTTGTTAAGGGAGAGGCTTTGGCGAAAGTTGACATAAGTGAAGTATCAATAAAGCTTTCCGAAGCCAAAGCTAATTTATTATTTGTTAAAGCAAAATTGGAGAAATTGATGGCCGGCGCGAGCAATGAGGAAAAAGCCAGCGCTGAAACAGCGGTTTTGAACGCCGAAACAGCAGTTAAAAACGCAGAACATAATTTGGAAAATATAAAAGCTTCAGCTGAAAATAATCTCCTTGACACACAAGAAGACGCTAAGATTGTTTTAAACTCCGCTTATTTGACTATAAGCAATTCTTTTAATGTTGCTGATTTGATAGAGAGAACTTATTTTTCCGCTAACGATCAGGAGGGGATATTGGTCAGGGAAAGCGTTGAAAAAATAGAAAAATTCTTATCCGTTGAGAATGACCTTGCTAAAATGGAGGGGAATCTTAATATTGTATCTGATGCGTTAAAGAAAATCAGGGATATCTGCGAAGAAACGAAGTACAGAAATATTGTTTCTTCAACCGATAAGGCTTCTTTGGATACTCAAAGGACGAATATAAACACAGCCTTAACCAATGTTGTTAATTCCGAGCAGGCAATTTCCTCTGTTAAATTAACCAATGAATATAATATTAATTATGCGGGAACATCTCTCTCTTCGACTAAGGGAACCTTGGCCTCCGCTCAAAACAGCTTAGCTCTGCTGATAGCTCCGCCTCGCCAGGAAGATGTTAATTCTTACAAGGCTCAAGTAGTTCAGGCCGAAAGCAGTGTTGCTCTTTTGGAAAACCAGCTGAAAGAAGCTGTTTTGAGAAGTCCGTCTGACGGTCAAATAATAAGGGTTGAGGGAAAAGAGGGAGAGATGCAGGTGGCCGGAAGCCTCGCTATGTCTTTCTTGCCGACAGCCTTGTTTGAGATTGAAGTGAATATCTATGAAGAGGATATTGCTAAAATAAATCTTGGCGACCCGGCTGGTATTTCGCTGATAGCTTTTCCGGATAAAAAACTCAACGGAGAAGTAATCGCCATTGATCCGGCTGAAGAACTTATTGAAGGGGTTGTTTATTACAAGACAAAAATAAGCATCAAGGATGCGCCGGAAGAAGTTAGGCCGGGAATGACCGCTGATATAGACATTAAAAAGAATATTAAAGAGAATGTGCTGACTATCCCATCGGAAGCAGTTGGAAAGGAAAATGGAAAAGCGTTTGTTCAGTACCTGAAGAATGGAAAGATAGAAAAAAAAGAAATCATCATTGGCGCTCAAGGAAGTGGCGGTTTAGTTGAAATAATCTCCGGATTGAGCGAGGGCGATGAAATAAGAGTCAAATAAGTTAAATAAATAGCAAAATCTAAATGGTAAACGACAAGTCATTGATCAAACTGGAGGATGTTTGGAAAATATATCAGCTGGGAAAAGTGGAGCTGACGGCTTTAAAAGGCGTAATCCTTGAAATTTTTGAAGGCTCTTTTGTGAGCATAGTCGGCTCATCAGGATCCGGAAAATCAACTTTATTAAATATGCTCGGTTGTCTGGATTTCCCCTCAAAGGGAAAAACTTTTTTGAAAGGGAAAGACATTTCTCTTTTAAGCGAAGATGAGCTTTCTCAAGCCAGAGGGAAAATCATCGGTTTTGTTTTCCAAGAGTTTAATTTATTGCCCAATTTTTCCGCTCTTCAGAACGTAATGTTTCCGATGATTTTTCAGGGAATTCCGGAGGCGGAGAGGGTGAAAAAAGCCAAAGAACTTTTAATTTCACTGGGACTGAAAGAAAGAATTTGTCATCAACCGTCTGAATTATCGGGCGGAGAAAGACAAAGGGTGGCTATTGCCAGGGCATTAGCCAATGATCCGGAAATGATTATAGCTGATGAGCCTACCGGAAATTTAGACTCTGTTACGGGAACCAAGATAATGGAAATTTTGACCGATTTTCACAAAAATTTAGGGAGAACGGTTGTCGTTGTTACTCACGATCCGAAAGTGGCAAGATATAGCAAGGAGATGATTAATATTAAGGATGGGGAGATAATATCCGACCATTCCAATTCAAACGAATCATTATGGAAGAAATAAGGGATTATTTAAAAATAGCGTTTCAAAACCTAAAGACGCGGTCATTGAGAAGCTGGCTTACGATTCTTGGAATTGTCATCGGGGTTTTTCTTATTGTAAGTTTATTATCTTTAAGCGAGGGGCTGAAAACCACAATAAACAAACAATTAAAGGCCATGGGCGGAGAAATTATCATTGTAATGCCCGGTGATGAATCCAACCCCTTTGCGTCAATGATGGTCGGAGGAGTTGAATTAGAAAGAGAAGATATTTCAGCTATACAAAAGACTGAAGGAGTTGATAAGGTTATTACTATGTCTTATAGTAGCGCCATTTCCAGATATAATGGCGAGGGAAAAACAACTTTTCTGGGAGGATTATCTTTAAGAGACGGCCAAGAAATTTTGTCAAGGTTTGAAGGATGGACCATAGGGGAGGGAAGATGGCCTATTTTTGGTAAAAATGAAGTCATTGTCGGGAAAAAATTAGCGGAGGATATTTTTGAAGATAATATAATCGTCAATAGCGACATAATGATTAAAGGAAGGAAGATGAAGGTTGTCGGGATATTGGAATCTTTAGGCAGTAAGACAGATGACAGTTTTGTCTATATGGATATGGATGTTTACGAGAATATCACAGGGAAGAAAAAGGGGAGCGCTCAAATGGCTATGGTCAAAGTAAGCGATGGCGTCTTAATCAATGATATAGCCGATAAAATAAAATTAGCTTTAGAGAAAACAACAAAAAGAAGAGGCGGAACGGATGCGGCAAGTTTCGCCGTTATCACCGCAGAAAAAGTGAGTGGAATAGCAAATGACATCCTGTCGGTCGTTCAAGCTGTTATAGTTGGGTTCGCAAGCATCGCTATTATTGTCGGCGGAATCGGGATAATGAATACTATGCTTACCTCTGTCAGAGAGAGAACAAAGGAAATAGGAATAATGAAGGCCATTGGGGCTAAAAATTCAGCCATAACATCTATTTTTTTAATGGAAGCGGCTATTATAGGATTTGTTGGCGGGATTGGGGGAACCGCGTTAGGAACAATAATGGCTAAGTTAATAGAGGTATACGGACAAGTTCATCCGATGTTCTATTTTTCTGCAGTTATATCTCCGGGATTAGTTTTATTTGGATTGATTTTTTCTTTAGTCGTTGGCTGCTTAGCCGGGTTTCTTCCGGCGAGAAGAGCAGCGAAATTAAGGCCGGTCGACGCCTTAAGAAGATACGAATAACAATCAAAATTACAAATTATAAATTACAAATTACAAAAAATTATGGTTTTTGAATTATTATTTGCGGGGTTTGGCGGGGGATTGATGAGGGGATTGGTCGGTTTTCTTAAACACCAATTCGCTTACAAAACCGTTGATTTTAAGTGGCCTTATTTCTTAGGGGTAAGCGTTATGTCAGGGCTTATCGGAATGTTTTCAACTCTGGCTATGACAGGAGTCGGATTTTCATTGGAAGGGGTTTTTACCCCGGCTTTGGCTTTTATCATCGGTTATGCCGGAGGCGATTTCATTGAAAACATTTACAAAATCATCATCCAAAAATCCTCCCTCTACACAAAAAAATAACGTATAATTGAATTTATGTCGTTGAAAAGGGAATTACTTATCATTATCTGTTTTGTTTTTTTGTCTTTGACTCTGATTGTGTCGGTTTCTTTCGCTTTGTTTGAGATGGAGACAAAGAAGCCTTTTAATCTTCAGGGGAAAGAAGAGGTTTTTGTTGTTGAGAAAGGGGAGGGGGCTAAACAAATAGCCAAAAATCTTGGGGAAAAGGGGGTTATCAGAAATGACATTCTTTTTATTCTTTACGTTCTGAAAAGCGGTGAGGCCGGGAAAATTAAGGCCGGAAAATATTCTCTCTCCTCGGCTATGACTATTTCTCAAATAGCGGAGAAATTAGTTAAAGGCGAAGTGATGAAAGAAAAAATTATCATTCTTGAAGGATGGAGTTTGCGGGATATTGAGAGAGAGCTGATTTCCAAATTCCTCGTCCAGAGGACGACCAGCCTCTGGCTGGAAATTTCAGCAGAGAATGTGAAGTCATATAAGGAAGATTATGAATTTTTGAAGGATGCGCCGGACAGCGCTACCCTTGAGGGCTATATTTTCCCGGACACTTATGAGGTTGACGAAGGAGAAACCACAAAAAGTATAACCAGAAAAGCTTTGGATAATTTTGATAAGAAGTTGACGGAAGACTTAAGAAAAGAAATAAAGAAACAAAATAAAAGCATATTTGAAATCGTGACAATGGCTTCTTTGTTGGAAAAAGAGGTCAGGACATCAGAGGATAAAAAAATTGTTTCCGGAATTTTTTGGAAAAGAATAAGCATCGGCCAGCCGTTGCAAAGCTGCGCCACTGTCGCTTACGCCATCGGGGTTGATAAATGGAGGTATTCATATGAAGACACAAGAACTAAATCTCCTTATAATACTTACTTGAATCAGGGATTGCCCATTGGTCCTATTTCTAATCCCGGGCTTGAGAGCATTAAGGCGGCGATTGAGCCGGAAAAAAGCGATTATTGGTATTATCTTTCAGATACTGAAGGAAAAACAATATTCAGTAAGACATTTGAGGAACATAATATAGCCAAGGCAAAATACCTTAAATAAAATTATGAAAAAAAAGCCAAAGGTGGCGATGGTTATTTCTTTTAGGGATTTCAGGGATGAGGAGCTTTTTGTTCCGATGGAAATTTTGAATAAGGCGGGGATAGAAACAAAAGTCATTTCCAATAAAAAAGGCTTGGCGATCGGGGCTGATGGGGGAGAGATTGAGGTTAATATTTTAGCTTCAGAATTAAAAGTGGAGGAGTTTGACGCTATAATTTTTATCGGTGGCCCGGGCTGTTTGAAAAATCTGGACAACGAAATTTCTTATGAAATTATCCGCCAAACGATTCATCAAGGGAAGATTTTGGCCGGAATATGCATCAGTCCTGTTATTTTGGCTAAAGCCGGGGCGCTGAAAGGGAAGAGGGCAACGGTTTGGTCTAATTCAATGGACAAGTCAACTATAAAAATCCTAAAGGAAAATAGGGCTATTTACCAAAAAGAGCCGGTTGTGGTTGACGGAAATATCATCACATCCTCCGGCCCCTCCTCCGCCAAGGATTTTGCCGGAACTCTTGACAGGATTTTAAAAAAGAATATACTTGAGACAGGATCCGCAGACAGCAGGTAATTAAATCCTGCCGAGGAAACAAGTCGTCTTTTTGTTTACCCTTTGTCTGCAATAGCAGATTTTTTTATTCACTAAAATCAAAGATATGCCATTAACTAAAAAACGAAAACAAAATATCGTAGAAAGCTTAAAGAGCAAGTTTGAAAAGCAAAAATCTATAATTTTTCTTGACTACTGTGGCTTGAAGGTAAAAGACACTCTCAATTTGAGGAAGAAAATGAAGGAACAGGGATGCGAGTTAAAAATAGCCAAAAAAACATTGCTCGGATTGATTCTTGACGGCTCGGGACAGGGAATGAAAGAGAAAGTGAAGAAATTGCCCGGGCAAATAGCTATCGGATTCGGATATGAAGATGAAGTAATGCCCTTTAAGATTTCAGGAGATTTTTCAAAAACAAATACTAACGTTAAGGTTTTGGGAGGAATATTGAGTACGAAGAAAGATGAATTTTTATCTTCAGAGCAGGCGATAGTCTTATCGCAATTGCCGAGCAAGAAAGAACTTTTGGCGAAATTGGTAGGAAGCATGAAGTCCCCGATATCAGGCTTCGTCAATGTTTTAGGGGGGAATCTTAAAGGTCTGTTGCGTGTTTTAAGCCAAATCAAATCATAATAAATTAACCAAAAAAAATATGACAGAAGAAATTAAAAAAGAGGAAGAAGCAGTAGAGGTACCGGAGAAATTTAAAAAATTAGTCGGAGAAATAGAGCAGATGTCCGTTTTGGACTTAGCTGAATTAGTAAAGGTATTGGAGAAGAAATTCGGCGTTTCCAGCGCTACTCCAATGGTTATGGTCGCTGCCGGAGGAGTCGCAGGAGGAGCTCCTGCCACAGAAGAGAAATCTTCTTTCAATGTTGAACTCAAAGCAGCAGGCGACAAGAAAATTGAAGTAATTAAAGCAGTTAGAGATCTTACGGGAAAGGGATTGAAAGAGGCTAAAGATTTAGTTGACGCCGTCGTCGCCGCTCCTCAAATGATTAAGGAGAATGTTAAGAAAGAGGAAGCGGAAGAAATGAAGAAGAAATTCACTGAAGCCGGCGCCACCGTAGAACTGAAATAAGCGAAAAACAAAATCCCGCAGAAATGCGGGATTTGCTTTATTTATAATCCTCTTTTTCCAAACGACAAAAGTTTTTGTCATCTCGAAAAAAAGTGTCTTGAATTTTAGTTTTCTAAATTAGTTTTCTAAAATTCAAGACTTTTTATAAAGGGTCATGCGATATTAGTCGCATAACTCTATTTATATAAAGTCTTCGCCCAGAATAAAGACTTTTTTACCATTGCTTTTTTTGGTTCTTAATGTGCTTTTTAGTTTCTCGAAGTCTTCGTGCTCGGCTTTTTCAGCCAGCTTTCTTGCGCACCTTGGCAGCCAGCAATGTTTGAACAGACATCCTTTGCATCCCCCCTTAATTTTTTCCGAACAATCATTGGGGAAAAAATCTTTGTCCGCTCCCATTGCCACGACGTTAAGGATGTCGTCTTCACTAAGTAACGATCTGTCCTTACTTGTTTCCATCGTCCCGTTCACGATCCCGATTATCTCATCACCTGCGGATATCGCGTACCAGACGTCCGATTGCAAGTCTTCCGGTTCGGTCAATTCTTTGTAAGAGAGAGTTTTCTCGGTTCTTCTTGCTCTGGCCTCTTTTTTCCTCAGTATTGCTAAGGTATCTTTATTTTCTACCGTTATCCGATTGTTTTCTAAGCGGTAAAAAATTTGAATGCCTGTATTTCTTCCCATTGTTGTCACGTCATTAATGACGACTGCACCGGTTCTATACCAGTTTCTATAGTATGCGGGAAACGAGGGAATGTCTGCGCCTATCTCAGTGGCTTTTTTCTTCATGGCACTTGTGATCCTGAACAGCGCCATTGTCTGTGGTTCTCCGCAGAGTCCTTTTACCTGTTCAGATTTGTCAGGCATCATTTCCCCACAACGATAGAATCCTGTCTGTTTCTCCATCCACAAATCCAGAACCTTGAAGGTTAAATGCTCTATTTCCTTCTTTTTTCCGATTAGGATAGCATCGCCTATAAGACCGCCAAGACTTAAGTATGGGGCGTCACCTAGAGAGGTTTCATCTATATGTTTTTCTAAAGGGAGAACCCTTTCGTCCGAACAGTTTTCTAATCTTCCGGTTTTCACTCTTTGTTCTACCCAGAAATTTAGCATTTTCCCTGCTTGTTTTTTGCACTCACTTCTGATTTTCCTAAAGCTGTTTTTGTCTTCGGACTTATAATAAAGCCTTTCTGCCTCATAATGGATGTCGAAGAGGAACTCTGCTTCTTTCAACGCTTCCCTTTTATCGTCAGCCACCGCATATGTCAAGTTTATTATTTGGGGAAGATTCAATGTTTTGCTTTTTTTCCTAATAACTTTTTCGTTGACTATGCCGATCAATCTCTGAATAGCCGGGTTGTCATTTATTTTAAGCCGTCTGGCTAAGACTTCCGTAGCGCACATTTCTCTTCCATTATCGGCAAATTCATGCCCCACGAAACAACAGTGCCCTTCCAATTCTTTTGGCGCAGGTCCCACATCTATGAGAAAATTGCCTTTATTGGCTAGGGTAATAATGTCATTAACGTCGAGCTCTCCTTCTACGAGCCTTATTCTATTTTTTTCTATTTTTGAATTTCCGAATCTACTCTCCAGCACCCAACACATAGTCGAGTCCAGATTAAGCGGTTTACGTATTACGTAATGCCGTTCGTCCACAGTTCTTTCTTCCATTTGCGACCTCTCGTCACTTTGTCCTTTTGGATTCTTCTTATAAGAACCCTCACGTCCCTTTGGACGGGTACCTTTTAGGGGCACCTTTATTTTGTTCTCCATTTTTGTTTTTTATATATTTTTTATATTTTTGGCTTATCTCCCTTCAGATTCTTTCTCTCTTCAGGGTGCCAAGCTGGCCACTAATTTCTTAACGAACAATTTGGCTACCTGAAGAATTCATTTCTTCCCTTCTGCAATAAAAAACAAAAATGGCTTCTTCCCGCCGTCGGGCGGGACCCCCCGCCTATAGCGGGGTGGCTTTCTCTTTATGGATTTTTAAAGAACTACCAATGTTTACTGTTTAGAGTATAGTATATCTATATATATTTTGTCAAACATTTTTCGGAAAACGCTGATAGATGCTGATATTGCTGATTTCCGTTAATAAAAAAACAGATTAACCCGTTCCAGCCAGAGGCTGGTCCACCTATGGCGGAAACCCGTTAATCTCTTAATTTCAAAATATCAGAAAGTGATTTTGAAGACTTCTAAGCCATTAAGAATGTAAATGGTTTTGCCGTTTTCGGAAACGGAGAAGTCTAAAAGATTGTCAAAGCTGTCGCTTTGAAATTGCCTGATAACCTTTCCTGTTTTGTCCAGAATGATTATCCTTTTTTGAGATGGCTCTGAAATATACAAATAAGGGAGTTCGGTTGAAGTAAAAATCTTTGACAAATCTTTAATCGCCGGGAAAATATCTATTTTTAAAGTTTCCTTGAATTCGCCGGCGTAATATCTGTATATGGAATTATCTTTTGCCAGAACCCAGACATTGTCGTCAACCGCCATTGATTTGGCGTCAATATTTCTTGAAGCGTCGGAGGAAAGCCAAGAAACAGCCTCCACCCATTTGGATTTCCCGAGGAAAGGGTATTTTATTATTTTTCCGGATTTTTTATCCAGAAAGTAAAGATGAGAGGCGAAAGAAGAGACATTGCTCAAATTAGCTTCCGGATAGGGGGGGACCAAGGTGAGGGGATCCTCTATTCCCCCTACATTTAGTCCTGTTATCTGATTTGGCCCCGAGAATAAAATCACAAAATCAGTCAGATTTGCGGCTGAATCAAATTTTTGCTCTGTTTCCTCTTTATTTCCCTGCCCCTTTTCATCCAATCTGAATAATCCTTGAGCATAATGGCTGAAGAAATAATTGTCTTTCCCAAAAGAGATGATCCTTTGCGGAACAAAATTTTCCGATTTAAATTGGAAAAATATTTCAGGATTTTTTATTTCCTCCAGATTATTCAGTTCGTTCAATTCTTGAGATATTTTATTTTCCAAGGAAAGAATTTGTCCCCTTAATTCTTTGGGCACAAAAACCGACTCCTTAATCAAAACAGATATTTCATTCCAGCTTTCTTCAAGGAGAACGTCAGCGTCTTTTCTTGCTTGAGGGTTTGTTTCTTTCAATAGCAGAAAGCTTTCCGCTTGTTCAACTTTTTGCTCAATTTTTTCAAAATCTTCCCGATAGTTTTCCACTTTTTTGTTTTCTTGCCAGCTAAAAATCAGAAAACCGATAAATAGGCAGATAAAAAAGGAAAATATCAGGAACAGATTACTTTGAATTCTCCTTGACTCGTCCATATCTTTTATCCTCATTTTAAGCTTGAGAACCGGAAAGGAAAAATTATCTAAAGCCGGCAAATTGATATAGAATCTTTTTTTCTGCGCATCCTTTTTTGTTTTTTTTATCTTTGGCGCAGACGATTTCTTTGTTGTCTTTTTGAATTGGGACTTGAGGAAGTTGAAAACAGGAAGAATAATTTTTTTCATTAAAAGATTCTTCGCCTTTTTAGCCGGCGCAGTGAATGGAATAAAAACCGCTTCCCTGAAAGAAAATTCTTTTTTCTCGGCTCGGGAGGAGATTCTCTCTTTTTTCTGCGGAGCTAAGCTATTTTCCTTTAAGTTTTCTTTTACCGGGATTTCTTTTGAATTTCCTTTTTTCGGAGTCTTGTCGTTAAGGAATAGAAGCAGGAAAACGCCTGAAATAACAGACAGCTCTTTCTTCTTAGATTTAAGAAACAGCTTAAGGCTTTCTCCATTAAAAGGCTTTATTTTAGCTATTTCTTCCGTTAATTTTTTGTCGGTAAAAAAATCAAAAACATCTTTGGTGAAAGCCATCAGAATATCTCCTTCAGCGATTTTACCCGAGGCAATGTTGCCGAAAACTTTCAATGGAAAAGGCTCTATGGTTTCATTTTTTATCTTTTCATCAATGTTAATCAGCTGGCCTTCCCTAATCAGGATAAATTTTATATCTCCTGTCTTGGTAAAATTGATTTCAGAATTTTTTATTGCAATCGCCCCGAGGTTTAAATTGCCCAACCAGCCGACTTCTCCATTTTTCGTCAATTCCTGCAAATATTCATTGGCTTTCTGAAGGCTTTTCTTTAAAGATTCTTCACTGGAGACCAAAGTTGAACCATAATACCTTTCCCTTATCAGCTTGGCTAATTTATCCAAAAAGGCGACATCGTGGGGGATGGCGTTTCTAAGAAGTCCGAGCATATATAAGCTTCCGACTCTCCGTTCGTAAACATTTTCCGGCTCATAGCAAAAGCTGTCAAAAATTAAACTCGGTTTCAAATCGGGATTAAAATGAAATTCAAAAACTTGCATAATTTTATTATACTATTTTATTCCAATATGTTAAAATATCAGTATGGTGGATAACAAAAAAAACGAGAAGGAAACTGTCGTCGGAGGCACTTTTGACATACTCCATGACGGACATAAAAAATTATTAAGAGAAGCTTACGGAATTGGAGGGAGAGTGATGATCGGCTTAACTTCTGACGAAATGGCTCTGCAGACAAGGAACAGGGAGATAGCCGGCTTTGAAGATAGGAAGAAAGAATTAGAACTTTTTATTTCCGGAGAATTAAAGTCAAAGCCGGATGTTGTGGAAATTAAAGATAAATTCGGCTCTACCCTTGAGAGGGATTTTGATTATATAGTGGTTTCTCCGGAAACTTTCCCGACCGCCATAGCCATCAATGAGGAAAGAAAAAAAATAAATAAAAAGTCGATAGAGATTATTAAAATAGATTTTGTCTTAGCCGAAGACGGAAAACCTATTTCTTCAGAAAGAATATCAAAAGGAGAAATAGATAAACACGGCAAACTACTAAGCTAGCTTGTAGGAATTAGCTTGTAGGCGGGTAGCCTACAACCTACTGCCCTACAACCTACAAACTAAACATATGTTTGACCAACTTAAAAATTTAGGAAAAATGAGAGAGATTCAAAATATACTCTCTAAGGAAAGAGTAACCGTTGAAAGAGACGGAATTAAGGTTACGGTTAACGGAAAAATGGAAATGGAAGAAATAATCTTAAGCCCCGATATGGAGAAGGGGAAACAGGAAAGAATCTTAAAAGATTGCATTAATGAAGCGGTCAAGAAAATTCAATTTTCAGCTGCTCAAAAAATGTCCCAAATGGGCGGATCTTAATTTCCATGATAATCGTAGAAAGGAAACCTGAGAAAATTTTATGGACAGAACACTCAAAAAGAAAAATGCGCTATTATCGGCTCTCTGAAGGTAAAGTTTTAAGGGTATTAAGAAGGCCTGATAGGAAAGAAGAGGGAATCGCTCCGAAAACAATCGCTGTTATGCAGAAAAGCGGAACAAAGAAGAGGCCGACGGAAATTTGGATGATGTACCAAATAAAAAATGGAAAAATAAGGAAGGTTATAATAATAAGCGCGTGGAGGTATCCGGGGATAAGTCCGATCGGAGAAAAATTACCGATACCGATTGACATCCTTGAAGAACTTTCCGATTTAATAAATTAATCTAAAGTTAAAATAATTGAATATGAAAAAATTCGCTTTTTTAATCCATCCAAGAGCATCACTTCGGGAAGATATGGGAAAAGTCTTTCCTCTTTTTAAATTTCTGCCGGAAAAATTTCTGGAATGGATGGTCAAATGTTTGAATCCGATGGCCAGAGGAAAAATAATCTTTTCAGGAAGCAAGGAGGTAGCGGGATGGATTATTGTCGTTCCACTGTCTGCCCGTCAATTTTTTTCCTTGCCAAGGGATTTTGTTGTGAAAAAAATAATAAAAGCGGTGGAGATGGCGAAAAAAATGGGCGTTGAGGTTGTCGGGTTAGGAGAACTTACCTCTCCCGTCACTCATGGTGGAGAAAATTTAAAAGCGAAGATAGACGGGGTTGCTATCACCACTGGTAATTCTTTGACTGCGGCCATCGCAGTTAAAGTTATTGAAAAAATAAATAATATCAGGAGTTTAGATATCGTAAAGGAAAAGATAGCTATAATTGGAGCGGGCGGTTCTGTCGGGAAGGGAGCGTCTTTTCTTTTGGCTCAAAAAGGCGCCTCTTTGATTTTAGTTGAAAAAGAAGAAAAAATAGAAGCTTTAAAAAAAATTTTTTCTTCCTATGCTAACGTTCGGGTGGAAAAGGATATTTCTTTTATTAAGGAAGCGGAAATAGTGGTGGTTACCACATCATCAACAGAACAGATTATAAAATCAGATTATTTGAAACAAGGAGCCATTGTTTATGACATCACCCAGCCTCGCAATACATCTCCTGATATACTGACAGAAAGAAAAGACGTAACGATTATTGATGGGGGGGTTATTGATACCCCAAAGATTGATTACGGCATGAATATAGGTTTGAAAAAAAATCAAGCTTATGCATGTTTAGTGGAAACAATGATTTGCGCCATGGAGGGGGATGGGGAAAGCCATACGGGATACACAACCCCTGAATCAGCAAGAAAAATGTTCAGTTTAATGGGAAAATATCAAGATTATTTTAAGATAAATATTTCCCAAAGCTTTGGGAAGTCATTATAAGTTAATCTATTTCTCATCAATGACGATAGACGCAATATTTATAAATACCTATTCTTCCCTTATCAGCGGACTATTTATGATAGCGATGGGTGTTTTTGTCTTCAGCAAGAACCCATGGAAAAGGCTGAATACAATATTCTTTTTTTTCTGCTCTGCGGTGGCTGTTTGGCTTATTTGTACCTTTATAATGTATAAAAGCGATAGCGATATTTGGCGCATATTTTGGGATAAGATGGTCTATATCGGGGTAGTTTTCATTCCCATATTAATGTATCATTTCGGACTGGTTTTTACCGAAACAGAAGAAAAAAATAAAGTTAATCTTTATTTAGGATATTTTTTCTCATTAGTGTTCCTTTTACTAAGTCGAACATCTTATTTTGTAAACGATTTATACAGATATGAATGGGGGGTTCATACTCAAGCTGGATTCGCCCATCATTTGTTTTTAGCATTCTTCTTTTTTTACGTGTTATTGTTTCTTCTTGAAATATATAATTTTTTAAAAATAACTCAAAAAAAATACGGAAAAATTAGAAGGAATCAGGTAAAATATTTGTTAATTTCCTTTATTACGATGAACATGGCAGCTTATGCGTTTTTGGCAGCCTATGGGATAAATGTAAATCCTTTGGGGGCGTATCTATTGGAAATAATTTCTGTTTCAATATTAGCTTTGGCAATTACCAAATATCATCTTTTTGAGATAAGGGTTATTCTGACCGAAA
>PEWS01000041.1 GCA_002779355.1 Candidatus Nealsonbacteria bacterium CG07_land_8_20_14_0_80_39_13
TGCGGCGACGCTCATTATCTGTTATATGTGTAAAATTTTTCATATTTTTCTTTTTATCATACAGTGTTCGGATTCAAAGGTAAATCTACGCCTTAACAATAAAATTCGGGGTGGGTAAATTGCTCGTTGATTCACTAATAAGGAATTAATGGATAACTTACCCATCCTGAAGCAATAGACGGATGGGCAATAAAAATGGAAGAAACAGAAAAGCTCGCCAAAAAAGGCTTGAGCGGAATTGCCACTTTTATCGGTGGTAATGGATTTGGAGAAAGACTAGCATTGCTAGTTTTAGTCGCTGTGTTATTTTTGAACAGCGCAACAGCCGTATCAGCTGTTACGAATTTGGGGAATGGAATAGACGATGGGTGTGATACATATTGCAATTCATGCGAGAATTGCACGGAGAGTTTAGAACTTGCCACTGGAGGCCAAACGGTTTGTCTAAAGGATGACCTTATGGATTCTCATCGTGTTTTTGATGAGAATTATACAATAATAGAATGCATAAAAATTCATTCTGACAATAAAACATTCGATTGTCAGGGGCATCTAATTAAGGGATGTCCAATGGCAGGGACAGCCATTGCCATAGAATCGGATGACAATATTGTGAAGAATTGCAGGATTGAAAATTATGCTGTTTGGGGAATAACTATATTCGGTGGCAACAGAAATAATATAGTGAACAATGAGATTATTGGTACGGCAATGATAGTAGCAATAACAATCCGGGGTTCAAAAGAGAACTGGATTGTTGGGAATATTGTCGAAAACGATAATAACGGGATTGAGATCTTTAGTGATGCATATTCTACCAGCGATGGAAACATATTGAGAAGAAATAAGGTAAGAGGATCATCAGAGCATTCTGATGTCGGGATTAAACTTTCGTTCTACGGTGAGGACAATATCGTTGAAGATAACGAAATAAACGGTTGGGGTCATGGAATAATGGCCTCTGGTGGCGTCAATTTAACCGACAATATTGTCAACAATAATAGTGGTGGGATAATCGCAGGGAAAGAGGTAAATCTTGCGTTTAATAAGGCCTGTAATAATAACGGTAAAGACATTAGCTGGTCCGGAGATGATCATAGGGTATTTATAAATAATACTTGTGATAGCAGGCTTCGGCCAGGAGACAGTTTCCGTTCGTGGGAATATGGGACACTAGAAAATTGCACGTACCGGTGTCCGAAAGCAAGTAGCGAGACGACCGTACAAAACAAGAGCGCAGGCGCCCCAATAGACGAAAGTAATTCCGGATATGGATGGCTGGCTCTTGCCATGTTAGCAGCGATAATCCTGATAGTAATAAGCTTTATATGGCAAGAATTTTTTCAGCGTTAGCTGAAGAAGCTGTTGATGTACGGTATAGATAGGGAGAGGTAATACTTTCCCTTTATTTTTTTCTTTTTATTTTTCTTTTTAAAGATTTGTAAAAACTGTGGACTGATACAAACTGTTGACTTTTGGAGGAAAATGTTCAATACTTGATACAATCAATAATAAATGACCGATAATCAATAATTTTTATGCAATTAGAAGTCAAAAAACAAGAAAGGGAAAATAGCCAGTCTTTATTGCGCAGATTCACTAAAGGGCTTCAAAGAAGCGGAGTTTTAATGTGGGCGAGAAAAGGCACTTTTTTCCAGAACGAGCCCTCCAGAAACGCAAGAAAAAAAATAGCCTTGAAAAGGGAAATAAGAAAGAAAGAATACGAACAATTGAGAAAACTCGGTAAACTTGTCAAAGTTTTTAAAAAGCAATGACTCTAAAAGAGCAAATAAGAAATGACCTTAAAAATTCTTTAAAAGAGGGGAATGAAGTTTCCTGCTCTGTTTTGCGTTTTCTTCTGGCTTCTATCCAAAGCAAGCAGACGGAGAAGCAATTTGCCTTAAGTAAGAAAGGAACAGTCCCTGAAGATAAATTAAAGGAAGAGAGCGAGTTGAACGACGAAGAAACGATGAGCGCCATCCTTTCTGACGTTAAAAAAAGAAAGGATTCCATTTCTGCTTTTGAGAAGGGGGGCAGGCAGGATTTGGTTGAGAAAGAAAAAAATGAATTATTGGTTTTGCAAAAATATCTTCCGGAACAGCTTTCTGAAGAGGAAATTAAAAAAGTGGCTGAAAGAGCGATAAAGAAAATAGGAGCTTCCTCAATTAAGGAAATGGGCAAGGTAATGGCTGAAGCAATGATTGAGTTGAAAGGCAAAGCCGACGGAACCTTGGTCTCAAAGGTAATCAAATCCCTCCTTTCGTAATTTTATGAATTCAAAAATCGCAGAAAAATTACAATCTGAAATTTATTCTGGAATGCCTCTGAAGAGAAAACTGGAAATAGTTTCCCAGTTCATTCTATTGGCTAAAAAATTGAAAAGCTCTAAAGTAGCGTCAAAAAGCAAAAGAAAAAAATGACAGCCAAGGAATTTACAGTTGAAGAGCTTTTGGACCAAATAGCCGAAATTCTTGAGGGGTTAAAAATCCCTTATGCAGTTACGGGAGGCATGGCAGTAGCTGTTTGGGGGAACCCTCGTTTTACAGCTGATATTGATATTATTGTAGAGATGAATTCTCTGAAAATAACTCCTTTGGCTAAAGCTTTACTTGCCATAGACAAAGATGTTTATATTTCAGAAGAAGCTATGGGAGAGGCCTTAGAAAGAAAGGGAGAATTTAATTTTATTCATCCGCAGACCGGTTTGAAAGTAGATTTTTGGGTTAAAAATGACGCTTACGACCGACTAAAAATAGAAAGAGCTATCCCTAAAAAAATAGATAAACAAAAGATATTTTTTATTTCTCCCGAGGATCTTATTTTGAGTAAACTTTTTTGGTATAAAGAGGGAGAATCATCAAAGCATCTTGAAGATATCAAAACTGTTTTTAATAATCCGAAGCTGAAGCTGGACTTAGATTACATTAAAAAATGGGCGGGACAGCAGTCAACAACAGAGATTTTAGAAAAACTGCTGAACAAATGATTTTTAACGGAGATTTTTAACGGAGGACGGGCCTCCGTTTTCGTTTTGTCAATTTAGCGATATTATTAGAGATATAAATAAAATATAAAATATTATGGAACAGGGAAAGGGTTGGAAGCTGTTGCCGATTTCATTTAAAACACTGTTTTTATTCCTTGTAGCAGAGGTAATATATTCGGTGCTTCTTTACGGGGGATTTATCTTTGAAGATATTTCTTTGATCGGTTGTCCCATTTTGGGATTTTATTTCCACGGGATCAGCGCTACTTTTTTTGCCATTTTATTGCATATTGTATTTCCGGCCATTTTTTTATTTGTTTTATGGAACAGAAGCGTTTGGGCATGGAAATATGGCATCGGATATTTTAGTTTTTTTATTTTGAATACATTATTGTCATTGGTAAACTTACCAAACGAATTGTTGAGAGACCCTGAGATTAATTCAGAGGTGATGTATCAGGTAGTTTATCAGTTTGCGCTTATCGGCATTTTTTTCGCAATAATCACAGACATTGTTTTTCTAATAATAATTTATAAGAAAAGATCATATTTTAATAAAATTTAAATATGCAAATTAAAACAAAAAGTTCAATGTTATTCGGGATTTTTATTTCCCTTATCTGTTTATTTGCCAACATCGATAATGCTTCTTGTATTACTTTTCCGATTGGCGATCCAATAAATCCAGAAACTGGCAAGGCTTGGGGGGAATTCAATGTCATCTCGAAACCTACTCATAGCGATGGGAGTAAATTCTATGGTCTCGATATGCGCGCAGACATATTTTTCGATTCTTCCCTTATTTTTTCCCTGAACCTGGAAGAAAATCCGCCGGGAGAATATACAGCAAAGCATAAATGGATCGACGAAGAGGAATTTGGGGTTTATGAAGTATTGACGCATGCCTACAAAGATAATGAAGAAATTAGGAGCCTTATTTCTAAAAATTTAGTTAACAGGCAAAATCCTTTGATATATATCGATTCAGTTTCTTTGCCTGATAAAATATTTCTAGACGACAGTTATTTAATAAATGTGATAGTAAAAAGCAAGTCTTCCACACCTATAAATGGCGTAAGTTTTTGGGTGGGTGGCGATTTTGATCCTAAAGTTAAAAACATTACTATAAAATCTAATTCCGATACAAAGATTGCCTTTGATTACTCAAGTAACGAATCGATGCCAAATTCCTTTTGGTTGACCAATGAGAAGGGAGAGGTTATTGCTGAAGCGGCGCTCAGTGAAGATGACGAAGAGAGGATAGAAAAGGAAGTGACTTTTTCTCCGAAGCCAAAACATGATTTTTTAATTTTCCTACCGTCTAAATTTTCAGGTTATTTCGAATACGGCGCAGTTTCCAAATTAAACTTTAATGTAATCAATGGCGGTGATTTTACGGAAAACGTTTATTTAAAACTTAATTATAGTTCTGTAAAATCAGACTGCGTTTTAGCTCATATGGAAAACTTCAACGGCTTAATGGATGACAAAACGGAATTGATATTCAGCCCTGGGGAGCAAAAAATGATTACTTTAGTCGTAGACTTACCCTTAACTTGTCAATTGCCGGCCGGCGATATAAATTTTATGGTTAGCGCCATAGATACTCAGTCGGGGAAAGAGATGGCGAGTAGTAGCGAAAAGTACGGCGTTTCTTTTGATACGGCAGAAAAGTTAAAATTATTGCCACTCATTACGTTCCAATTTATAGTTTCAATAGTATTATTGATAGTGTCAATTGCAATGTTGTTTACGGTTGTTAAGGAGAAAAAGATTGTTTTCTCAATAAAATATCTCGTTATAGCAATTTTTCTTTTCTTCTTTTTCAATATTTTGTTTACAAATATAGCTTATCATGCGAATATAGCCACGCTCTCGTTCATTCTTACAATACTGGCCATAGCATCTTCCTGTTTTTTCTTGCTTTTAACTTCAACAGGAAAAAACTTCAGCAGGAAGCCAAGGAATTACCAGATGAAGGGAAGAAAGAAGGAGATAAATTAGAATAAAACAGTATTCGTGCAGGCGCATTTTTGTTTTTATTAAGCAATAAAACATATGAAAACACTTAAATTTCTTTCCATAATTTGCTTTATTCTTGCATTATTTCTGCTTGGGTTTGTTATTCGCCCCGGCTTTTTTGACGAGCCAGGGATAAGAGGTCGAGATGCTAAGGCGATGTCGGATTTAGAGCAGATTGGCTTGGCCATGGAGATGTATTTTGATCAAAATGATAAATACATTGCAAGCTCTGTTTTGCCGAAATCCGTCGGAATATTTTTGAATGATATTCCTGAGTCGCCTAAAAACCATAGTTATAATTGGATAAATAATATAGAGGATGATCAAAGGTTTTGTGTTCGGACAGAGTTCGAGTCGGGTCGTTTTCGTTGGAAAGAGGGGATTTATTACATTTTCAGTAATTGCGGGACAGAAGAAACGAATTCTCAGCCCAAAAAACTAGACGATTGCTGTGAAACAAAAAATTCTAAGATGCCCAAAATTGATCCGTCCGAAAGAGGAACGGGAAACACGGAAGGAGAACCAGCGACTGAAGTATGCGCTAAAGAGGGGGAAGAAATTTTTCATATTAATGGCGACGAAAAATGCTGCCTTGGGTTGAAGGAAATGCCTATTACGGAGGGAGGCGGGGGGATTTGCACTATTCCCATGGGCTATATTTGTATCGCTTTCTGCGGTAATGGAAAATGCGAAGGAGAGTATGAAAACAAATGCAGTTGCCCAAAAGACTGTAAATAAGAAATATTTTTAACGGAGGGCGGGCCTCCGTTTTTTCATCCAGAGGATGATCGGTCTTTGGCCGATGTTTGATTTTTTGGACAGGAATGATAAAATTAAAAAATATGATAGAGATAAATAATTTGACAGCTGAACATATTGACGAAAAGCTCTTGAAGAAAATTGCCGAGAAGGTTTTAAAGGGGGAAGGAAAGAAAGCCAGCGTTTCGGTCGCTTTTATTAATCCCAAAAAAATGAGAGAATTGAATAGGGAATACAGGAAGAAAAATAAGCCGACCGACGTTTTGTCTTTTTCGGATGGAGAAAAAGATTTTCTGGGAGAAATAATAATTTGCCCGAAAGAAGTGAGGGAAAATTCCAAGGAATTTAAGTCTGATTTCAAAAAAGAATTGTTCTCCTGCCTGATCCACGGGATTCTGCATTTATTAGGCTACGATCACGAAAAAAATGAAAAACGAGTTGAAGAAATGGAGAAAAGACAAGAGCATTATCTGTTGCAAATAAAATTTTAATTATACATGTCAAGAAATAATTTTATTACAGCTATTGATATCGGGACGGAAAATACGAAGATTTTAGTTGTTGAAAAAACAATTGAAGGGGAAGATTTAAAGGTTGTTTATTTTGTTAAAGAAAAAACTTTTGGCGTCAGAAAAGGAATAATAATAAGCCCTGAAGATGTTTCTGAAATTTTACAGAAATGCCTGCTGGAGATAGATGAAAAAATCGGGCAGAAAATTGAATCAGCCTGCGTGAGCGTGAACGGGAGTCATCTTTTTTCTCTTAGTTCTCGTGGGACAATAGCTGTTTCTCGGGCAGACAAGAAAATTTCCGAAGACGATATGCAGAGAGCGTTGCAGGCGGCTAAAACTTTTTCCCTTTTCTCAAATAGGGAAATAATTGAAGCTTCTCCTAAGAATTTTATTATTGACGGAGAGCAAATCGTGAAAGACCCTCTGGGTTTGGATGGCGTGAGATTGGAAGCTGAAACATTGGTTCTGGGAGGTTTTTCTCCTTACTTAAAGAATGTTACGCAATCTGTTCTTGGTTCGGGACTTCATATTTCAGACATGATACCTTGTCCGGTGGCTGATGCCAGAGCCCTTTTGACTCCTCGTCAGAAAGAATTGGGCGTAGCTGTTTTGGATATAGGAGCCGGCGCAACAGGCTTAGCTATTTATGAAGAGGGGAGCTTGGTCCATCTGTCTGTTCTGCCTGTGGGCTCAAATAACATCACCAATGATATCGCCATAGGTCTGACAATAGATGCTGATGTGGCGGAAAAAATTAAAAAGGAATATGGATCTTGTTCTTCAACGGCCAGCAAGAAAATCAAAGTTGAAATTGGAGAATCGGAAGCTTTGACTTTCTCCCATAAAGCATTAAGCAAGATTATCAGCGCTAGAGTTTCGGAGATATTCAGGGAGGTACAGAAGGAATTAAAAAAAGTAGCTTTAGTTCAAAATTTGCCGGCCGGCATTGTCATTACCGGAGGAGGAGCGAAAATTCCGAGGATATTGGAGTTGGCGAAAAAAGAATTCAAATTGCCTTGTAAATTAGGCAAGCCGTCCGGATTTATCGGATTGGACGAAGACCCTTCTCTTTCTACAGTTTGCGGTCTGGCTTTATTGGAAGCTGATATGACTGATGGAGAAAATTCTTCTTGTCCTGAAAATGAGGTTATTAAAAATTTGTGGTTCAGAATTAAAAAAATGTTAAAAGCGTTAATTCCATGAAATCAGAAGCAGGAAACTTAGGAATAAAAGTTGTCGGAGTCGGCGGTTCAGGGAACAACGCCGTCTCAAGGATGAAAAAATGCGACATTAAGGGCGTAGAGATGATTGTTATTAATGCCGATGTCCAAGACTTGAGAAAGTCCGGCGCTGACAGGAAACTGCAAATAGGGGAAAAAATAACTCAAGGATTGGGAACGGGAATGGACCCGGAAATCGGAAGGCAGGCGGCTGAAGAAAATAGAGAAGAGATTAAGGAGGTTTTGAAGGGAGCGGATGTTGTCTTCATTACTTGCGGGCTTGGTGGCGGTTGCGGCACAGGAGCCAGTCCGGTTGTGGCTGAAATTGCCAAAGAGATAGGAGCTCTGACAATAGCTGTGGTCACCAACCCCTTTTCCTTTGAAGGATTGTACCGCCAGAATATCGCCAAGGAGGGATTAGCGCAGCTTAAGAAAAAAGTTGATACTTTGATAACCATTGATAATGATAAGCTCTTGAAGATACTGGATCCGAAAACAGCCCTTATTTCCGCTTTTTGGAGCTGTGATGATATTTTAAGGGAAGCGGTTAAAGGAATTTCTGATTTGATTATGCTTCCGGGGATTATTAATGTTGATTTTGCCGATATTAAAGCAACGATGAAGGATTCCGGCACAGCCATTTTTGGCGTGGGAATTACTAAGGGAGAGAAAAGAGCCATTGAAGCGGCCAAGAAAGCCATTGAGTCGCCTTTGCTTAATATTTCTCCCAGGGGAGCGAAAGGGATTTTATTCAATGTTTCAGGAGGAGATGTTTCTCTTTCCGAGATAAACGAGGTGGGCGAGCTTATCGCTCAAGAAGTTAATCCGAGCGCTAAAATTATTTTCGGAGCTGTTCAGGATTCTAATTTGAAAAAAGGGGAGATCAAAGTGACCATCATCGCCACCGGCTTCTAATATTAACTGAAATTTTGAGATTTTGAAATTCTGAAATTTTGATATTAATTTCCGTAATCTCCTAATTTCAAAGTATCCGCGTTGTTCTTGGCATTTTTAGTTTAAAGTGGTAATATGAACTCGAGTAAAGGTTCCCACAGCTACCCCTCAATCCGAACACTTAACGCATTCAACTTCAGACCTTGATAGTTGATTATTAATATCGCTCATAATACCACGAAATGGT
>PEWS01000042.1 GCA_002779355.1 Candidatus Nealsonbacteria bacterium CG07_land_8_20_14_0_80_39_13
GGTCTGTTATTCATCTCGGATTATCAATGACTTTTCTTTATAGGAAGATCGGGGATTATAATTTAAGAGAAATAGCCAATTCGGCTTGGAGGGTTTTCGTGTCCGGAATTTTGATGCTTGTGGCGATAAACATCGGCCTTTATTTAATTTCACCGATTTTTGATATTAAAACCTTTGCCGGCGCTTTCTGGCAGCTGATTATTCTCGGTTCGGCTGGGGCGATTATTTATATCGCTTCGTCTTTCCTTCTCCGTTCTCCGGAAATCTTCGTCTTTAAAGAAAAAATCTTTAAAAAATTTAAAGGATAAAAAAAGAAACCCTTTGGGTTTCGCTTTCGCTATTTATGGGGTTCTTAGTATCTATTTTTAGGGGTTCTCCTTTATTGTCATAGAAGCAAGGGAGTCCTATTATATTGATTCCTTTAGCGGTAGTAAAATAATATTCATTATGCATATGTCCGGAAATAATGACTATTTTTTTCCGCATCTTATTAACGCTTCCTCCACTTCATCCATTTTTTCCATCACGCCTTTTAGCTCTTCAGTAGAAGAAAACGACAAAAGGAGGATTTTTTTCTTATTTATAATCACAGGGCTATGGGAAATTATTATTACCATTTTGTTTTTCGCGGACCTCACTTGTTCTATCAGCCAAGAATAGCTTTCAGTGTTTTGGGACTTTAGAGGATTTTCATAATCAAGCATCAAAATTTTTGCGCGCCCGAAGTTAAAGGAAAAATTAATAAAACCATTCCCTCGTTTTTCAGAAAAATTCATTTGTGTGTGTCGCTAGCGACGATAAAAAAACGTTCATCATTTTTTGTTTTTTTCATTTTTCATTCTTTCGGTTTTTCACTTCAGTGTGTTCAATTGTCAAAATTCAATATTCCAATATTAACTCATTTTTCTTCGTTTGTCATTTGTCAAAAGGGGTAATTTATCGTAATATTTAAGCTATGGCGGATTTAAATAACATTAGGAACTTCAGCATCATCGCCCACATTGACCACGGGAAGTCAACTTTAGCTGACAGGTTTTTAGAATTGACCGGAACCGTTCCTCAAAACAAAATGAAGGAGCAGTTTTTAGATATGATGGATTTGGAAAGGGAAAAGGGGATTACCATTAAAATGCAGCCCGTTCGCATGAGCTACACCTTTCGGCCAGAGGCCGACCAGTCTCTGGCTGGGAATTCTGCGCCATATACCCTAAACTTAATTGATACGCCCGGGCACGTGGATTTTTCTTATGAAGTTTCCCGGTCAATGGCTGCGGTTGAAGGAGCGATTTTATTGGTTGACGCCACAAAAGGAATTCAAGCTCAAACATTGGCCAATCTTGATCTGGCGAGGAAACAGAATATAACCATTATTCCGGTTATTAATAAAATTGACTCTCCTTTGGCTAAGGTTGAAGAAACAAAATTAGAACTGGCTGACCTTTTAAAAATATCGCAGGAAGATATTCTTTCCATTTCAGCCAAGAAAGGTATGGGAGTAAAAGAGCTTTTGGAAACGGTTATCAGAAAAATTCCTCCTCCGTTGCAAAGTGATGTAAATAAGCCCTTGAGAGCTTTGATTTTTGACTCCAAGTACGATTCATTCAAGGGAGTTTTTGTTTATGTAAAAATTGTTGACGGAACGGTTAAGGTAGACGATAAGATTTTTTTAATGCAGGCCGAGGCGGAGGGCAAAGTTAAAGAAGTGGGATTTCTTAAGCCGGAAATGACGCCGTGCCAGGAATTAAAAGCCGGAGAAATCGGTTACATCGCCACGGGCGTCAAAGATATTGATAAAGTGAGGGTCGGAGAAACAATTACCGGTTTTGAATTTTCTCTTCCCAACGCTCCGGTGAAGGTAGAGCCTTTGCATGGTTATAAGGAAGTCAGTCCGATGGTTTTCGCTTCAGTTTACCCTGAAAATCCCGATGATTTTGAAAATTTGAAATTTTCTCTTTCAAAATTAAAATTGAACGACGCTTCTTTTATTTTTGAGTTGGAGAAAAAAGAAGGGCTGGGAAGGGGATTTCGTTGCGGTTTTTTGGGCTCTTTGCACGCTGAAATAATTTGCGAAAGGCTTTTCAGGGAATTTGGATTAAAATTGGTGATTTCCACTCCGTCAGTTGTTTATAAAATCATAAAAAATGATGATAAGGAGCTTTTAATTTTTTCTCCTAGCGATTGGCCGGAGTCGACAACCATAAAAGAAACGGATGAGCCTTGGGTTATGCTGGAAGTAATGACTCCGTCTAATTATGTCGGCCAAGTTTTTGAGGTTCTGGAAACTTTGGAAGGAAGACAAATAACATCTGATTATATCGGCAAGGATAAGGTTATTTTGAAATACGAAGTTCCGTTAAGGAAAATTATCGCCGGATTTTATGACAGTCTGAAGGGAGCGACTCAAGGATACGCCTCAATGAATTATGCGCTGATGGGCTACAGGAAAGGGGATTTGGTAAAGCTGGATATTTTGGTTGCCGGCGCCAAAGAAGATGTTTTCACGAAAATTGTTTCAGGAAAAGAAGCTGAAAGAGAAGGAAGGAAAATAATATTAAAATTGAAGGAAATAATGCCCCCCCAACTTTTCGCCGTTTCTTTGCAGGCTGTGATTTCCGGGAAAATCATCGCCAGAGAGAATATCAGCTCCAGAGGCAAAGATGTCATCGCTCCTTTGTATGGCGGAGATTATTCAAGGAAAAAAAAGTTACTGGAAAAGCAGAAGAAAGGGAAGAAAGAATTAAAAGCCAAGGGACAAGTAAGGATCCCGTCAGATGTATACCTGAAGATATTTAGAGCTTAGCGGTTAAAAGCAGGAGCAACGGTGAAAACGACCATGCTTAAGGCGACCAAGGAAATCAGGATAATCCATACCGCTTTCATAATTGTTTTTGATTTTATTTTCATGATAAGCATATGATAGCAGAAAAAATGAACAGGCAAAAGGATCCCTTATGGAAGAAATTATTATCTTCTTTGTTTATTGCTGTCCTTATCATCGTGGCGATAATTTATTTGACTTTTTCCATTATTAATATAAAAAAAGAAAGAGCCAACATCGGAGCGGAGCTGGACGCTCTTAAGAGCCAAGCTCAAAGCGCAGAAAAAAAGAACGAGGAGTTGAAGTCCGGAATATCTGAAAAGCAGACAGAGGAATATTGGGAAGGAAAGGCAAGGGAGGAGGGGTATAAAAAGCCGGGAGAGGAAGTGGTGATAGTTGTTCCGTCGGAAGCCGGCAAGAATAATGAAAAAATTGAAGAAAAAAATATTTGGCAAAAGTTTTTGGAAAAAATCGGCTTGTAGTTTGGAATAAGAGGCGGAGCGGTTAAGCGCGGGCATAGTATAGTGGTAGTACGTAACCTTCCCAAGGTTAGGGTGTGGGTTCGATTCCCATTGTCCGCTCCAGGATTTGACTTTCCGGTTTTTGACCGACGAATTGGTGGGTGGCACGAAGTGCCACCCATTGGTTTTCCCCCGACAAATCCTCTCCGCTCGGCGCGGTGAGCCGCGCCTCGCGGTTGGCCAAGACGAGGTTCGAAATCCCTTGCGGTTTGTATTTGCTTTGCCCCAAAAAGTGAGACGAGGTGAGTATCCCTCACTCGCACCAGTTGGATACATCAACGACTCGCGCAATAAATCCGTTGTCGTGGATAAAAAGCGCGCGCCCATTATTCGCAAAGCATTTGAGCTATACGCCGAGGGCAATCATCGGCTTGAAGATGTGTCCGATTTTTTGGCGCAAAACAAAATCGTTTCAAGAAGCGGAAAGAAAATCCACATCACAAGAGCGACTTTTATCCTCTCCAATCCTTTCTACACTGGACTATTCCGTTATGCTGGCGAAATATACGAAGGCAAGCACCAGCCAGTTGTCTCAAAGAAAATTTTTGACAAGGCGCAGGAAGTTTTGAAGCAGAGAGGCAGACCGCACCACAAGCAGAAAAATGAACCGCAAGCGTTTTGCGGCCTCTTATCCTGCGCCTCATGCGGAATGATGATAACTGGCGAATACAAGGTCAAAAAGCAGAAGAACGGCAATATCCACGAGTATGTCTATTATCACTGCACCAAGAAATCTAAACTGAAGTGTCCCGAACCTTGTATTCGCCAAGAGGAACTGGATCGCCAGTTATCATCCCTTATTCAAAAAGTTTCTTTGCCTGCGGATTGGGCGGAGAAACTAAACGCACGATTAGAAAAAGATAAAGCAAAATCCGCCCAATCCGTTTCTGCTTTTGTTCAAACAAGCCAAGAGAGAATCCGCGCCATACAAACGAAACTCCAGCGACTTTTAGACGGCTATTTAGAACAGGATATTGAGCGTGAAATCTATCGTTTAGAAAAAGCAAAACTCCTTTCCGAAAAGAAGTCGCTGGAAGAGCAATCGGCGCGGATTGAACAAAAGCGGACTGGCTGGCTCGAACCGATGGCGGAATGGATAAAAGAGGCAGAAAATCTGCCTGAAATCGCACGGGAGAGTAACCTTTTTGCGAAAAAGGTTGTTGCCAAAGAAATCTTTGGCTCGAACCTCGTCTTGGCCAACCGCGAGGCGCGGCTCACCGCGCCGAGCGGAGAGGATTTGTCGGGGGAAAACCAATGGGCGGCACTTCGTGCCGCCCACCAATTCGTCGGTCAAAAACCGGAAAGTCAAATCCTGGAGTATCTATATGACTGCGCTCGAACCTACTTTATCAAAAATTCCTGAACAAAGGAAGCCGCCCCGCCACTGCTCGCTAACGCTCGCCGCCAAGCAAAATACTCTTTACGATTTCTGATTTGCGCGCGCCACCAAAAAATTCTTC
>PEWS01000043.1:0-13437 GCA_002779355.1 Candidatus Nealsonbacteria bacterium CG07_land_8_20_14_0_80_39_13
CCCTGCAGAGTTATCCACAGTTTTCAAATTTTTGGGTTTACGGGGAAGAACGCCCTGCAGTTGTTTTAATGGACGTTGAATTTAGAACCAAGAAGAGATAATATGAGAGAGATGATGGAGGAAAAACAAAAAGATGAAAAAATTATCTCGGTTTCTAATTATATCAAAATTTTAAATCAGGGATTGAGGGAATTCACCGGAAAAATAATCGGAGAAGTAAGCGAAGTAAAATTCGGCCCCTCCGGCCATGTTTATTTTTCCCTGAAAGATGAAGGGGATAAAAGCGTCATCAGCTGTATAATTTGGAGATACAAATACCAACTCTACGGAATTGAATTAAGGGAAGGATTGAAAATTATCGCTTCCGGCCATCCTGAAATATACGCGCCGACAGGAAGAATTTCTTTTCTGGCTGAAGTGATTGAGCATGCCGGAGAAGGGGAGCTGAAAAAAGAATATGAAAGATTAAAAAAGAAACTTAGCGAAGAGGGCCTTTTCGCCGAGGAAAAGAAAAGGAAAATTCCCGCTTACATCCAGAGAATCGGAATGATAACATCCTTAAACGGAGCGGTAATCGCGGATTTTTCCAATAATCTGGGGAAATTCGGCTTTAAAGTCAAAATGATTGATTCCCGCGTTGAGGGACAGACGGCTGCGGCTGAAATTTTATCTTCAATCAGAACATTCAAAAAACAAAACATTGAGGCTTTGGTTATTATGCGCGGAGGAGGTTCTTTAGAGTCAATGCTGGCCTTTAATAATGAACTGTTGGTCAGAGAGGTAGCAAACTTTCCTGTTCCGGTTATTGTCGCCATCGGCCACCACAAAGACGTTCCTCTTATGGCCTTAGTGGCTGATATTGCGGTTTCTACGCCTAGTATCGCCACTACAATGCTTACGGAATCATGGAAACAAGCGTCCCTGTTGCTGGAAAGGCATGAAAGAAACATAATCAGTAAATATAGCGATTTCATTTTTGAAAAATACAAAAAAATTGAGAATGGGCTAAAAATCTCTCTTGGAAATTTTAAAAACGCCTTGTTAAATGTTAGAATTGGCTTAGGAAGTTCGCTTGATAAATCTTTAGCGGGATTCAGCTCTTTGCTTTTAAGAACCAGCCAACAATTGACGCAGGCGGAAAAAATTATCGGACTTAATGATCCTGAACGACAATTAATGCTCGGCTACAGTATCACCAGATGCAATAATAAAATCGTCAGAAGTATAAAAAATGTTAAAATAGGGGAGGGCATAGATGTTCAAGTCTCTGACGGGAAAATCAACTCACAAATAATTAACATAGCCAAGTAGCAAGTAGTAAGTATTAAGCAGCAAGGTTAACACTCGCCGCTTAATACTTAATACTAAATACTTGATACTGATCATGGTGGAAAAAAATACTGACACAAAAAATTTGAATAACAATCTTAAAAAACTCTCGGAAATTACCGAGTGGTTTGACAATCAGGGGGAGATTGATGTTGAGGAAGGATTAAAAAAGGTAAAAGAAGCCGTAGCGCTTATTAAAATAAGCAAAGAAAGGCTCAAAGCCGTTGAAAATGAATTTGAGGAAATTAAAAAAGACATATCCGCCGAAGAAACAAACAAATAATCAATCAAAAAATATGGGAAATTTAGAAAAAATAGGGGTAATGGAGAAAATAATTAAACAAGAGAAGCCGGCTACTGAAGTTGAAAAATTAAGGTAGCTTTTGCGCGATCCGCGTAAAAACAATTACGATAATAAAGATTTTTCAAAGACAGAAATACCTTCTCTCCGCGAAACAATTAAACAAAAAGAGGGTAATTTAGAGATGTTAAGAAGGAGAGCAGAAACATTGAAAGAATTAGAGGAAAGAGAACTTTCAATTTTAGATGAAGAATTAAAGGGGGTGAAAACACGTTTGAAAATGCTCTTCGGATTTCAGGAAGAAAAAGTGGTGAATACAGAAAAAGAAATTGAGGAAATTTCTAAGTTAATAGAAAAAACTAGAGAGGAAGTAAATATCCTTGAGCGAGAATTACCGAAAATCCTTGAGGTATATTATGAAAAAATAGAGACATTCCCTCTTTCAAACAAAGAAAAAAGGGAGCTGTTGAAGCCGGAAGCATTGGCCGAAATTTCAACCGAAGAATATATAGCTCTGTGGCGCAAATTAAATCCGCATTTCCTAACCCACATCACAAGACAGGGATTCAGAGATCACGTTGTTTGGAGTAGCCACAGTCTTGGCTTTAAAGATTTTCATAATGGATTTGAGGAAATTTTAAAACTTGATAAATCGCTTTTCCCGCCGATAGCCGTAGAAGGATTAATTTCCAGAGACAAGGAAACGATTAAAAAATTTTTAGAGAATCAGGGGGTGATGCAAGCGAAAAACGAAGAAGAAGCGAAGAAAAAGTTAAGCGATAAACTTAATTTTCATATGGCAGTGGCTCCAAAATATGCTGACAAAACCGCTGTCCACTTTGGAGCTCAAATAGTGGAAAATGGACATTACGGCGGAGAAGAAGATAATGAAATTTTCTTTGTTTTCCCCTCTGATGTTCTTGCCTCTCAATATAAATTTAATTTCAATGGAGAAAAAAAGGATTTTGGATCCCTCCAGCATGAAACGGGGTGGAATGATGTTTTTGTTTGGCCATCTGATTTAAACAACCCCGGTATTTTATTAGACGCAGGCATAGTTTTTTTACCAGAAAACACACTTGTTGATTCTGAAACAGGGTCAAGATATCATTCTGAAAAAAAGATTATTGATGGCGAGGAAACAAGAACAATGATTAAGGATGAAAAATTAATCAATGCTTTTTGCGATTGGGCGGCGGAACTCAACGAAAAATCTCCCGTCGTGGAGGCTTACAAGGAATATAAAAAATCAAGTCATTCTAATTGGAAAGAAATACAAAGAAATTTTTTAATAATTCTTGAAAAAGATTTGGGGGAAATTGGTTTTTGCAAAGAAGCAATCGCGAGTATAGAAGATTCTATCGCAAGAAATGGCCACAATGTCTTTGAAAAAACAGGAGAACTTTATGGAATCAAATACGCAAATTTTAGAGAAGCAATGGAAAAACTTTTGATGGATAATTATTCTCATTGTCCGGGATTTAAACTGGCCGAAAAGCCCATAAGAGCAAAAGAGTATTGGGAAAATTATTTCAGCAAAAACCCGAAATTAAAACCCAAACATATAGTTTATTATAACGGAGATCCTACTGAAGCAGTTAAGGATTTTCAAAAAGAAAATAATTTTAATAAGCAGGCTGATGCTTCTGAAAAAGAAGGGAAATTGTTGGGATTTGATGATAATCATGTCTATCTAAATGAAGCACAAAATATAGACCTTAAAAACCCTAAAAATCCTGACAGCTTAACTAATTTAAATAAAAAACTAGGATACGACGAGCTTGTAAAAACAGCCCACGAAATAATAAAAGAACATTACGAAGAAAAATAAAAAATAAAACTAAAAAAATATGACGGAATTAAAACAAATTTTTAAGTGCGCGATTTGCGGAAATATCGTTGAGGTTTTGCATAGCGGGAAAGGGGAGTTAGTCTGTTGCGGACAACCAATGGGTCTTTTGGCGGAAAAAACAGAGGATGTCGGCCAAGAGAAGCACCTACCGATTATAGAAAAATCAGAAACAGGCGTTAAGATAAAAATCGGCTCAATTCCTCACCCGATGGAGCAGGAACATTATATAGAATGGATAGAAGTAATCGCCGGCCCCAATACCTATAGAAAATTTCTAAGCCCCGGGACTCAAGCGGAAGCTGAATTTAAGATTGAGGCAGATAAAATTGAAGCCATGGAGAAAATTGAAGTTATGGGGAAGATTAAGGTCAGAGCCTATTGCAATATTCACGGCCTCTGGAAAACTTTATAGTAAAAATAAAATATATAGAAATACCCAAAACTCTTGACAAACAACATAAATATGTATATAATTTAAACATAAAATAAAAATTTGCCGTTTAAAAATTTTGAAATGAATAGGTAATTTTTGCGGGGCATAAAAGTATAAAATAAAAAATGGAACTACTGAAGAAAATAATTAATCCGGGGAAAACAGCTGTTCTGGTGATTGATATCCAGAAAGATTATTGCTCTCCCGAAGGAAAAATAGCAGAGGTCAGGAAATTTGACATGAGCCCGATTGAAAAAATTATCGGTCCATTGAAAAATTTTCTGGAAAAAGCGCGAGAAGCCAATGTCCCGATAATTTTTACAAGAATGATTGAGAATACGGCTGACATGGAAGAAAATGCCAAAATAAAAAGAGTGGCTGACGGAAATCCCCTCGAGTTATGTGTCCCGGGAACAGATGGTTTTGAGTACTATAAAATCAGGCCCGAAAAAGGAGATTTTGAAATCATTAAGAAATCCTACGACGCTTTCTCTAATGAAGAATTGGAGAAAATATTGAAAAAGATAAGGGCGGAGAACATAATCCTCTGTGGCGTTTATACTTCGGTTTGTGTAGACACAACGTTAAGAACGGCTTACACAAAGGGCTACAATGTGATTGTTCCCAAGGACTTAGTAGCGATGCCAAAAGAACGATGGGACCAACACGAAGCCACGCTCAAGATTTGGGACATCATATTCGCCCACTTAGCGGATTCTAGGGAAATAATCAGCGTTTGGAATGGACGGAGAGGTATCTAATGCCTTCCTTTTTTATTAGTTGAATAAATTTGACTTAGGTGTTTCTTAAGGTGGCGTTTTTTGGTAGAATTGATGGCGGAAACCAAAAGAAATGAAAATGAAAAAAATAAGTTGTGTTTTATTTAAATTGTTGTTATATTAAAATTATCAATAGCTTATTAATGATTTATCAATAACTTTTTATCTTTTCAAATTTAAATCTATGGACAACAACGAAGGACTGATTAAAAAAACCGATATTCAAAAGATAGCGGAGGAGGGATCTAAAATATACGACCAAATAAAAATTAATTACGACCCTAAAGAAATAGGCAAATTTTTGGCGATTGATATTGACAGCAAGGATGCATATCTCGGTGGCACAAGCGCCGAGGCTCTTGAATTGGCAAGACAAAATCATCCCAATAAAGTTTTTTATGTAATAAAAATAGGTTTTGATGTTGCCGAAACAATGGCGAAAACATTTACCGACGGCTTTAAATAATTCATAAAATGATTAACGGCGTATTTGTAGAAAACATCCCTTTAATAAAAGTTGTTGTTGCTTGGGGACAATCAGTGCAGACACCTTTTGTCATTTTAGATACCGGCTTCACCGGTGACTTACAGGTAACGCCTAAGATAGCAGTAGAGCTTGGCCTTCAGATTGTCGGCGTTACTAAAACACAAATTGCCAACGGCGATGTCATTGAGGTTCCTGTAGCTCTTGCGATTGCGGCAATGGAAGGAGCGATAAACCGCATCCAAGTTTTGATATCTGAAAGTATGCCGTTGGTCGGCATCAGCTTCCTTTCTAAATTTGGATATAAGGCAAGCGTAGATTGTAAATATAAAATCATGACGTTGGAGAGAGTGATATGATAAACTCAAATTATGAAAAAAGGGATTTTGGCATTTTTTGATATTTCAAAAGCAGAAGAAGAATTTTCTAAATTCGCCTGCAAAAGCTGTCAAACAATGAGAAGGTCTCCGGACCCGCTTGAAGGGGGAGTCAGGCCTAATTTTTCTTGCGACACCCATAAAATAATAAATTCTCTGGCTTACGCCAGATATATCGGCAAAACGCAGGTTTTTGCGCTTTTTGGAAGCGACCATATTTCCAGAAGAATCCTGCACGTCCAGCTTGTCTCAAAAATAGGCCGACTGATTGGGAGACACTTAAAACTCAATCAGGATTTGATTGAAGCTATTGCTTTAGGCCACGACATAGGCCACGTTCCCTATGGCCACGATGGCGAAGAAATTTTGAATAAAATATGCCAAGAAAATAAGATAGGATATTTTTGCCATAACGCCCAGAGCGTAAAATTCCTTGAAGAAATAGAAAATGACGGCAAGGGACTTAATTTATCGCTTCAGGTCCTAGATGGAATTTTATGCCACCACGGCACAAAATTAGAAGAAAGAGAAAACGGAAAAATGCTATTTTCTGTTTATAGCCCGGAACGTAAAAAAACATTTCAACAATTCAGGGAAGAATACAAAAACTCTTTTGAGAGAAAAGATTTTATTAAAACAATTTCGCCGATGACGCTTGAAGGGTGCGTTATGAAAGTTTCCGATTTCATCGCTTATCTGGGAAGAGACATGGAGGACGCCATAATATTAAAGATAATAAGAAGAGAGGAAATTCCCTTATTTATCAAAAAACACTGGGAAATACGAATTTCAAAATAACCGATCCCCTTATTTCCGACTTGATAAAAAACGGCTATGACAAGGATTACCTATTTTTCAGCGAAAATATTTTTAAAGCAATAAGGGAGCTGATGATTTTTAATTATGAAAAAATTTACCGCAACCCCAGACTAAATATTGAACAGCCGAAGGTTGAGAAATCTTTTTACTCTTTATTCGGGAAATATCTGGACGACTTAAAAAGAAATAACAAAGAGTCAAATATTTTTAAACACTACTTAAACGATATCAAAAACAGGGAATACAGGAAGAAATATGAAGACGAAAGAATAGTTATTGATTACCTTGCCTCAATGACTGACAGGTATTTCAATAGCCAGTACAAGGAATTATTTTTCCCGAGAAATTACGCTATTCCGACAAAATACCAAAATCAACCATAGAATTATAGTCCCCTAAATTACAATTAAAAATTATGGAGAAAAAGAAAAACGCAAAAGACATTAAACTTATTTGTTTTGATGTTGATGATACCTTGGTTGGGGGCAGTTCTTGGCAGATAATAACAGAAGGACTTGGCTGTTCCCGAGAAAGGGCGGTTTTTATTTACGAAAAAGCCAAAAGAGGAGAAATTTCTTTCAGGGAAGCAGAAAAAGATTTTGTTAAAATGTGGAAAGAAAGTGGAAATGCTAATAAAAAATTTATTAGAAAAATAGCCGATGAGAGAAAAATTAGGGCAGGCGCCGAGGAATTGGTTTCCTGTCTAAAGAAAAAAAGATACTTGATGTATCTCATTTCCGGTTCCATTGATATTCTTATTGAATCAGTCGCTGAAAAGCTTAAGTTTGATGGATTTTACGCCAATTCGCATTTTGAGTTTGATGAAAAAGGAATTCTCTCAAAGATTTTTTACAGAGAAAATCAGGGAAAAAATAAAACTGGAACAGCTCAAGGAATTATCCAAAAAAATCGGCATCGCCATGGAGGAAATTATTTTTGTCGGGGATAGCGAGAACGACATTGATGTTTTCAAAACTACGGGCAAAGGAATTATTGTCCCGGGTTTTGATGGAAAATTCAACGAAGAATTGAGAAAGGTTTCATGGAAACAAGCCAGCTCCCTCTCCAAAATCCACCAATTTATCTAAATTTTCCCCAAAAAGATTTTTTAAAAAAGGGAATGTGGTATATATAAATATATGGCAATAGATTGGACAAAAATATACAAAAAATATAAAGGGCTTTGGATTGCGCTCAAGGATGACGAAAAGACTGTTATAGCAAGCGGAAAAACCGCCAAACAAGTTTTCTTTGACGCTCAGAAAAAGGGTTATCAAAAGCCAATTCTCGCTCACATTCCCAAAAAACTTGTTGAATACGTTGGTTTTGGCTTATGAAATTCAGCTACAAAAAATATGGGACTAGGGCCGTGCGTCCGGTAATACCCGTTGAACTTTCATATAAAGACCGCTCTATTTCTTACGAGGTTCTCGTGGATTCGGGGGCGGATTTTTGTATTTTTGACGCTCAAATAGGGGAGTTATTGGGCATTGAAATTAAAGACGGGAAAAAGGAAGAGGTGGCGGGCATAACCGGAGTCATTCAGCCGTATTACGTTCACGACATAATAATAAAAATCGGCGGATGGCCTTACGAAATTAAAGCCGGTTTTCTTCCGAACATTGCCCAGCTCAGCTATGGAGTGGTTGGACAAATTGGCTTCTTTGATATTTTTATCGTCAGATTTGATTTGTTGAAAGGAGAAATTGATTTAAACCGTAGAAATTTTTCTAAAAAGTAAAAAATAAATCAAAGACAAAATAAAGATATGAAGATTTTGATAATTGGGGCAGATAGTTATGTCGGCGCGAGAATATATTTAGAATTGCAGAAAAAATACGAAACCGCGGGAACATATTATTCCGATAAAACTATCCGACCGTTTCTTGTATTTAGACATAACTCAAGAAGCAGAGGTGTCCAAGTTAATCGGCGAGCAACGGCCGGAAATCATTATTCATGTCGCGAACAACGCCGATGCCAGATGGTGCGAAGCGAATCCGGAAAAAGCCATAAAATTAAATCAAAAAGCGACAGAATATATCGTAAGCGCCACAAACTCAATTAATGCGAAGCTCATATATATTTCTTCATTTGAAGCAATCCGGCCCATGAATGTTTACGCGAATACCAAAAAAGAATCGGAAAAAATAATTGCAAAAACTAAAGAAGGTTACTTGATACTGCGTCCGTCGGTAATTTTATGGTTTAGCCCTAACACGACAAACGACAGGCCGTTTAGCAGATTATTAAAAAATTTAGATCAAGGAACGCCGGCTGTTTACGATACTTCGCGGAAATTTCAGCCAAGTTATTTGGGACACATTTGCGAAGTCATAGATGTTTCAATCCAAAAAAAATTATGGAATGAAATCATACTTGTTGCTGTTGAAGATTTGAAATCCAGATATGACACCGCTAAAGATATACTGGCTCCTTTCGGAATAACCGTAGAGGTAGCAGATAAGCACGACACATTGCCTGTCGTCAAAGAAGATTTATCAAAATTGAAAAAATTAAACCTCCCTGCTTATTCTTACGATCGAATGATTCAAAAAATAATAGACGAAATAAAACACCGAGAACTTTTTCAGTTATAATTACAATTTTCCCGCCCGCAGATGTTCCCGCCCGTAGATGTCCGACATCTACATAACTACACAATCTAAATATAAATAAATGAGCTAAGCTCCTTAAAAATTGGTCCAAAATTTGAAAAAAGGGGAATTTGTGTTATTATTCTTTTATGGAAATTAGAAACATAGCTATCATTGCTCACGTTGACCATGGCAAGACTGCCTTAACCGATTCCTTGATGCGTCAAACAGGAGCATTCAAAGAAGGAGTCTCTATGGACACAAACGCGCTTGAACAAGAGCGCGGTATTACAATTTACGCAAAAAATGCCTCTGTTTATTATAAGGGGACAAAAATCAATATCATTGACACTCCCGGCCACGCTGACTTCGGCTCTGAAGTGGAAAGAGTTTTACGTTCTATAGATTGCGTACTTCTGGTTGTTGATGCTCAAGAAGGTCCGATGCCACAGACCCGTTTTGTTTTGAAAAAATCTCTTGAATTAGGATTAAAACCGATTGTCGTCATCAACAAAATAGACAAACAGGCCGCTGACCCGGCAAGATGCGAAGAGCAGGTTCTGGAACTCTTCCTTGAACTGGGAGCCAATGACGAACAGGCTAATTTTCCGTTTATCTACGCTATCGGCCGAGACGGCATCGCCAAAAAAAATCTCGCTGACGATTCCAAAAATCTGACCCCTCTCCTTGATCTGATACTTGAAAAAGTTCCGGCGGCATCCTCACCTGAACTGGAGAAAAAAACGCTCATGCTTCAGCCTTTTAATCTCGGCTACGACAATTTCATGGGACGATTAGCCATAGGCAGAATCTATGAAGGAACCGCCTCTGTCGGAAAAAATGTTTTCGTCAAAAAACCGGACGGAGAAACACGAGCGGGAAAACTGACGAAAATATTTTCCTTTGAAGGACTGGAAAGAAAAGAAATAAATGAAGCAGTCGCCGGCGATATTGTTATGGTTGCCGGGTTGCCTGATATTTATATCGGAGAAACAATAACAACAGACCCTGAAGCAAAACCATTGCCGGCCATCACCATTGATGAACCAACAATATCTCTTAATTTTCTGGTTAATAATTCTCCTTTTGCCGGACGGGAAGGCCAATTCGTAACCTCGCGTGAACTGCGCGATTATTTAAGAAGGGAATTGGAAGTTAACGTCGGCTTAAGGGTTGATTTTGAATCTCCTGAAAGCTTTAAGGTTTTCGGAAGGGGAGAACTCCACATTGAAATCTTGCTTGAAAACATGCGCCGAGCCGGCTATGAAGTCCAGGTTTCCCAACCGCAAGTTATCATCAAAGAAGAAAACGGAAAGAAACTGGAACCGTTTGAGGAAGTGATTGTCGATGTTCCCAGCGAATATAAGGGCTCTGTTATTGAACGGCTGGGAAATCGCAGTTTTGTTTTGATGGATTTGACTGACAATATAGAAACCGTCCGCCTGACCCTTGAAGGTCCGACGCGAGGACTATTGGGGTATAAAAATCAATTCATCATAGACACAAAAGGAAACGGCATCCTTTCTTCACGCGTTTTAGGCTTTAGGCCTTACGCCGGAGAAATACGCAAGCGCAATGTCGGCTCTATGGCCTCCATGGCTGACGGAAAAGCCCTTAGCTACGCGCTTTGGTGCCTACAAGAAAGAGGAGTGCTCTACATTGGTCCGGGAACACAAGTTTATACCGGAATGGTAATAGGAAACACATCTAAGGGCGAAGAAATGGCTGTTAACCCAACCAAGGGGAAACATTTAACCAATGTTCGAGCTGCTTACTCCGACGACGCCATCAATCTCGTTCCGCCTATGGAATTAACCATTGAAAGAGGGCTTGAGGTTATGACTGAAGACGAATATCTGGAAGTTACCCCTAAGAATGTCCGGCTCCGCAAACAATTTCTCACCAAGCAAGATCGCGCTAAGATAAAAAGACAATCAGAGTAAAAATATGATCAAGGATAGGAAAAAAATCGCTGTGGCGATGTCAGGCGGAGTTGACAGCTCTGTCGCGGTCGCTCTTCTTCAAAAAAGTGGCTACAATGTGATGGGGGTCTTTATGAAACTCTGGAAAGAGCCACAATGCGACTCTCCGGCCGAATCTCGAGCGAGGGAAACGGCTAAACTTCTTAAAATTCCTTTCCACGTCATCAATCTCAAAAAAGAATTCAAGAAAAAAATAGTTGACTCTTTTTTAAAAGAATACAAAGCCGGCAGAACTCCCAACCCTTGCGTCCATTGCAACAAGGAAATAAAATTCGGCCTGCTTTTGGACAAAACGCGGACTCTCGGCGCTGATTTTCTGGCCACAGGACACTATGTCCGCCTCGGGCGGGAAATCCCAAACATAAAATACAAATTGTTGAAGGGAAGGGATGGAGAGAAAGACCAGAGCTATTTTCTTTGGCGTTTAAATCAAAAACAATTGAAGCATGTTTTATTTCCTGTCGGCGATTATACAAAGACAGAGGTAAGGAAAATGGCTAAAGAATTAAAACTGCCGACGGCAGAAACTCCGGAATCGCAGGAGATTTGTTTTATCCATGACCCCGCCGTAGCGGGATCCCGCAAGCTGCGGGAAAAAACAGAAGATTTTTTAAAGCGCTATATTAAGCCGAGGCCGGGAGATATTATTGATGAAAAAGGAGAATTCTTAGGCAGGCCTGCCTGCAACGCTTTACAAGCGAAGCGTAGCAATGCGGGCAGGCATCAGGGTCTTTGTCTTTATACTATCGGGCAAAGAAAGGGGATCAGGCTTTCCGGCGGACCTTATTTCGTCATAGATAAAAATATTAAAAAAAATCTCCTCATTGTTTCTAAAAACGAAAAGGATTTAAATAGGAGGGAGATCATTGTTAAAAATGTAAACTGGATTTCCGGTAAAGAACCGAAACTGCCCTTAAAAATAGAGTTGAAGATAAGATACAGAAGTAAGCCGGTCAAGGCCATTATTTCAAAGTTCCAAGTTTCAAATTATAGGTTACAAGTTGATAAATCCCAGCGCGCTGTTACCCCCGGCCAATCCGCCGTCTTCTACCTGAAAAACGAACTTCTCGGTGGCGGAACAATCGAGTAATTTTGAAAAAATTGAAAAAAATGCTAATGTCTGCTTATCAGTCGTAATTTATAATTTAGGTTTGGAATTTAAAATTTAAAATTTATTTGGAATTTGGAATTTGGATTTTGAAATTTATTTTGAATTCAGCAATTCAAATATATGTGCATTGGAGTCCCGGGAAAAGTCATCTTAATAAAAGGGGATACGGCTAAGATTGAGCAGAACGGCCACTCTCACTGGGTGAACGTTTCTTCTTTGACCGAAAAGGTTAAAAAAGGGGATTATCTGCTCACTTACCAAGACGTAGCCATAAACAAAGTTTCGGCAAAACAAGCCAAAGAAGTTTTGAAATTACACAACAAATAATATGCTCACAGTAAAAGACAAAGGAATTTTATTGGTTTTGGCGACAGCTTTCATTTCCGGTTTTTCTATTTTTATAAACAAATTCGGAGTGAGCGTTATAAATCCCTATATTTTCACCGGCCTAAAAAACACACTAGTGGCGGTTTTTCTTTTTTCCCTGCTTTTGGCTCTCGGAAAAATGAAGGAATTAAGAAAGCTGGAGAAAAGAGATTGGCTGGCCCTGTCCTTTATCGGTCTGATCGGCGGATGTATTCCTTTTCTGCTTTTCTTTAAGGGTCTTTCTTTGACTAATGCCACTCAAGCCGCTTTCATTCATAAGGAAATGTTTCTTTTTATCGCTGTTTTCGCCTTCTTTCTTTTAAGAGAAAGAATTGAGAAGAAATTTATCATCGGCGCGCTTTTACTTCTTCTGGGGAATGTTTTTCTTAACAAGGCCTACTCTTTTAATTTTGATGATTTAGGAATCGGGGCTCTCTTTATCCTGTTGGCGACATTATTTTGGTCTTTGGAAAGCGTTATTTCCAAAAAAATCCTTGAAAGACTGTCTTCCAACATTGTTGCTTTCGGGAGAATGTTTTTTGGTTCGCTTTTGATAATGGTTTTCTTGGTTGTTACCGGACAAATAAATCTTCTGGCTGGAATAACAACTGTCCAAATCGGCTGGGTATTAATTACGAGCGTTTTCCTTCTCGGCTATACCGTTACTTGGTACGCCGGACTTAAAAATATCCCCGCTCACTTAGCTGCCTCAATCCTTGTTCTGGGCGCGCCGATCACGAGCTTGATTTCTTTGCTGTCCGGCGGTTCTCTGAAGATTGAAGACTTAGCCGGCGTTATCTTAATAATTCTCGGGGTAATTGTTGCAATCGGAATGGAAAGATTTTTACGAATCAATAATAGGACGGCGCTTAATACTTAATAATTAATACTTGATACTTTTTCGTTATGCGCGGATTAAAAATGGCCGGCGCTTACAGTTACCCGCCTTGCCGATTGGGTTTCTGTGGCCAGAAAATTAAAGAATCCGGAAGAGTTCTGGGAGGTTT
>PEWS01000043.1:13558-19649 GCA_002779355.1 Candidatus Nealsonbacteria bacterium CG07_land_8_20_14_0_80_39_13
AGGGTGATTGAATCATATTGGCTCGGCAATGAGCTTTTGAAAAAAGTAAATATATCCGATATAAAAAAACTCATTCTTAGGGAATTTACGAGAAAAGGACTGCTCTCTAAGGAGGAAGCGGAGAGAAGAGTTTCTTTAATTCCCCAAGGCGCGACTCCTCATCACAGTTTTCATGTTTTAGTTTTGGGTTCAATTACCGGCAGAGTAAAATTAGCCGGAAAATTATTGGATCATTGCCTTCCTCAATGGGGAAAGGTTTTAGAAATAAACAAAAAGGGGATTAAGGTTTTGTATAAACCGCTTAAGGTTAAAGGGAAAAAACTTTTCTTCAGCGAGCCGATCAAAAAAAGCGTTTCTTGTGATGAAGAGAATTTAAGATCGGAAAATGTGAAGAAGGGGGACGTGATTTCCTTTCACTGGAATCATTTCTGCCAAGTTATCAGCAAAGAACAGCAAAAAAACCTTTCAAAATACACCCTCCAAAACATCACCGCCCTCAACAAAAACTAGTGGACGGCGCAGGTGATACAGGGGTCAAAAGCGCGGATGAGCTTTTCAACCTCTTTTTTTTGCTCCTCATGAGGAAGTCCGGCCATTTTCTCAATCAATTCTTGCGCCTCCTTTTCCAAAGAAGCCAGATTCAATTGAGTTGGCGGAATAATATTGTAATTAACTATTTCTCCGGCAGGATTAATTTCCACTTCATGAAAAAGCATTCCCCTTGGCGCCTCAATCCAGGCCCTACCGATGGAATTTCCCGTTGGCGGAAGCGTAAGCTTTCTGGCTTGAGCATTTTCAATTTTCCCTTTCTTCAATAAAATAAGCAACCGCTCTATTTCTTCAAGAAAATGAAGGATTTCAATAGCTTGAGCCAGATTGTTATTGAAGGGATTTTTCAGATTTGGCCTTAGATTCTGAAAAACTTTTCTGGCTTTCAAGTTAAGATTTCCGGAATAATTATTAAGACGGGAGAGGGCGCCTACCTTGATCACGCTCCCATTTTCTAAAACTCCGAGTTTGGCCGGCTCTTTTTGAACAATCTCTTTAATTTCCTTTGAAAAATTACCCGGGTAAGAAGGATAACAGCTGTCTTCGGGGGTTGTGCACGCCAATTCAGTTTTTGTTTCCAGCTCGGGATATTCTTTTGATATTTGTGAAAAAAGTTTTATCAAATCATAGGATTCATCCGTAACATCAGAGATGGAATCCTTTACCGCCTCTAATTTTTCCATTTTCGGCAAAACATTAAAACCGTCTATGGCGCTATAAGCGGGAAAAGCGCTGGAACCGGAAATAATTTCCAAAAGCTCATCGGCCAATCTTTTAATAACGAGCATGGCATGAAATTCAGCCGGATATTTCACTGAAAGGTCAATGGATTTTTTTAATCCGGCGTAGTCAGGCAAGACAAGGAAGAAAAGATGCAGGAGATGGCTTTTTATGACCTGACCGGCCAACAGAATTTTTCTCAAAATTTTTGTTTCTTCCGATATCTTGATTTTCAGGGCGTCTTCTATAGCCGATAAAGAGCAAATATTATGAGCGGTCGGGCAAATTCCGCAAATGCGGGAAACGACAAAGGGCGCCTGCTTAAAATCCTTGCCTAAAAGTAATCCTTCAACCAAGCGCTCGCTTTCTTCAACTTTAAAATCAACTTTCTTTTTCTTAAAATCTATGAGCAGAGTCCCGTGGCCCTCAATTTTAGCCACGAAATCAGGAGAAACGACTTCCTCCCTTCTTGATTCAACTTTTTCATTTTTCAAGCTTTTCAAAAATTCCTGCAATTGCTCAACGTCAAAAGGACAGCCGGGGATGTCTTTATCAACCTTGATAAAATCGCTTACCGGCTTCAAAAACTTTCCCTTAAGTTTATAATCTTTGTTGTATATTCTCTTAGACAATTCTCTTCTTTTTTTAGCAGTGAGCAAAGCGAAAATGTTTCCGGTAATGGCGCAGGCGCCGATGGCAATGACTATTTTTGCCGTCTTTCTGATTTTTTTAAGCAATCTAGCTTGCTCTTCTGTGGTAATCGCTCCCTCTATTAAAGCAATATCAAAATCAGCCCTTCTTTCATCGGAAAGCAGTTTCCAGTTGGTGATTTCAAAATCCTGAAAGAGATCAAGCAGTTTTTCATTCAGAGAAAGGAAATTGAATTCACATTCCTCGCAACCGGTAAAGCCAAAAACGGCAATCTTCGTCTTGCTTTCTTTATTTATTTTTCCCATTTTAATATTTTTCTTCATTATTTAATTTTAGCACAAAAAGGCGAATTTGAATAAAGGTCTTTCCAGTTTAGCTCTTTTCGTGTTAAAATTTTAAATGTTCATTGCGGGATCGTCTAATGGTAGGACATCGCCCTCTGGAGGCGGTTATCTTGGTTCGAATCCATGTCCCGCAGCAGTAAAAACAACAGGGCGTCCTTCCCTGTAAACTTTTAAAATGAGACACAGATCGTTATCTTAATAAAGTAATTCTAAAAATATGAAAAAAATAATCTTAGCTCAATTTATAGTTTTGCTTGGGGGCACTCTCTTCGCTTGGGCGAACTTCATAATGGAGTTTTTAAAATGGACAGGCAAATCTGCCCGCACTACAGGGTGTGCGGGAGGTTTAGTTAATCCATTTCTGAGTTCTTGTTTTTACGGAGCAATATTTTTCACTATTGCGCTTATCTTAAGTATAATTATCTTAAAGAAAAGTCAGAAATAGCCAAGGTTCTAACATTACCCAAAGCCCACAGCCCTTATGAACCGCAGGGCGTCCTTCCCTGTAAAAACACCCCCTGTAAAAATTGCTTTTCGCCTATCGGCGGAAGCAATTTTTTGATAAAATGAGGTTATGGCAATTAAAAACCTTAGAGAAAACGAGTTCAAAAAAGGAGAAATTGTTGTTTGCAGAACCGCGAAAAACGAGGTGGAGTTAAGGGTGCGGATGGAAAAGGAAACGGTATGGTTAACTCAAAATCAAGTAGCTGTTCTTTTCAATATACAAAGACCGGCTGTTACCAAACACCTGAACAATATTTTTAAAACAGGCGAATTAAATAAAAATTCAGTTAGTTCCATTTTGGAACATACTGCGGCGGATGGAAAAACCTACAAAACCCAGTTCTATAATCTGGATGCAGTTATTTCCATTGGCTATCGTGTTAATTCAAAGCAAGCGACGCAATTCCGCATTTGGGCGACGAAAACTCTTAGACAGCATCTCTTGCAAGGATACACAATCAATGAAAAACGGCTTTTAGAGGCGAAGGAGAAATTCAATGAATTACAAAGCGCAATCAGTTTTCTGCAGGAGAAATCCAGAAAGGAAACGCTCACCGGACAAGAAGGGGAAATTCTTAATCTTTTGGCGCATTATGCCAAAACACTCACTTTACTGGGGGAATACGATAATGGAAAATTAAAAAATGCCAAAGGTGCGAAAACGAAATTTGTTTTGCTTCATGAGGATTGTTTACGAGTAAAGGAAGAGTTAAAAAAACAACTGATGAGTAAAAAGGAAGCGGGCGAATTGTTCGGTCAAGAGAGGGACAGCAGTTTTGAGGGTGTTATCAAGGGATTATATCAATCTTTCGGAGGAACAAAAATGTATCCGACCATAGAGGATAAGGCATCGCATATTCTTTATTTAATAATTAAGGATCATCCGTTTTCCGACGGCAACAAACGGACGGCGGCGTTTCTGTTCGTTTATTTTCTGGACAAATGCGGACATCTTTATAAGAAATCGGGAGAAAAAAAAATAAACGACAATGCCTTGACGGCATTGGCACTTTTGGTTGCCGAGAGCGATTCTAAAGAAAAGGACGTAATTATTGGAATTATAAAAAACTTGATAGAATGAAATTGTGGAAAATTTGAATTCAATTATAATCGCTGTGGCAATGAGCTTACTTGCCACTTGGTATATTTACAAAATATTCACCGGCAAGGTGAGACCGGCTCTTTCCACTTGGATTATTTTGTTTACAGGAACGTCTTTGAGTTTAATCACCTACCTACTGGCTTCCGATTGGAATTTTACGGGCAACTTCGTAAACGTTATGGACCCCCTAATCGATATGGCAATTATCCTGACTATTGTTTTCTGATCTAAGACGAAAATAAAATTTGATTCTTTTGAAAAATGGTATTTAGCGACTGGCGGTTTAATAACTTTATTTTGGATTCTCTCAAACAATCCCTTCGTTTCTAATCTTTTAATTCAGGCCTTAATTTTCGTAGCTTATTTCCCGACAATCCAGAAATTGATAATTGAAAAAACCAAAACAGAATCATATTTTTCATGGTCAATTATGATTTTTACCGGAGTAGTGGCTATTTTTCCGGTCGTGGTCAGCGGGAATCTGCTTTCCATTATTTACACCGGAAGAACAATATTAATGCCGTCAATCATCATCTTTTTGATGCTTATAATAAATAAAAATTCCGCCTTGGCGGATAAAAAATAAAATTATGATTACAATAGAAGATTTTCAAAAATTAGACATAAGGATCGGGAAAGTTTTATCAGCTGAAAAGGTTAAGGGAGCAGATAAGCTGATAAAATTAGAAATTGATTTTGGCGCCGAGAAAAGGCAGGTCGTCACAGGAATGGCTGAATTCTTCGCTCCGGATTATTTCGTAGGAAAACAAATTCCTGTTATTGTTAATTTAGAGCCAAGAACTTTAAAGGGGATTGAAAGCCAAGGAATGGTTCTTTCCGTTAATACAGGAGAGGAGTTGGTTTTTCTCCAGCCGGAGAAAGAAGTCCCCCTTGGCAGCATCATAGGATAAATTTATGATTAAAATAGTTTTAGCCACAATATCGCCATATCGCAAGGAAGCATTCGGTTATTTGGGAATTCCCTTTGAAGCAGAGGGAAGCAACGTGGATGAGTCTCAGATGGAAAGAAAAAATCCCGAAGAATTGGTAAGAAACTTATCCAAGCTGAAAGCAGAAGCGGTTGCCAAAAATCATCCAGAGGCCATTGTGATCGGAATGGATTCGGTTGTTTATTTTAATGGCAGGATATTGGAAAAACCAAAATCAAAAGAAGAGACATTCCAAAGGTTAAAAGATTTTTCCAATAAGAACCATAAATTCTATACGGGGATTCACATGATAAATACTGCTTCAGGAAAGATAATTTCAAAAATTGTTGCAACAGACGTTTGTGTAAGAGAACTTTCAGAAGAAGAAATCGGTAAATACCTTGACGAAGACCCTCGTTTCAATACTTACGCTTTAGGTTATGATCCGATAAAACATATCAGCTCGTCGTTTGTTAAGAGGATAGAGGGAAGCTATTATAATCTTCTGGGAGGCATTCCCTTGGAAACGATAATAGAAATGTTGAGGGAAATATGAAAATTACTATTTGTGGCAGTATTACGTTTCAAAATGAAGCGCTTGCTGTAAAAGAAAAATTAGAAAAATTAGGCCATAAAGTGGAAATGTGGCCATCAAGATTAAAAGATGGAAATGATCAGTTGATTTCAGTTACAGAGTATTACAGGATAAGGAAGGCAGGGGCTGATGACGAAAGATGGATTTGGGACAGGAAAGCAAAAGCTATTACAGCATTTTAATAAAGTTGTTTGGGCAGATGCTATCTTAGTTTTAAATTATGATAAAAACGGCGTTAAAAATTACATCGGCGGGAACACTTTGATGGAGATGGGACTCGCTTTCTTTCTGAAAAAGAAAATTTATCTTTTAAATCAAATTCCGGAGCTATCCTATAAGGAAGAAGTCTTAGGAATGAGGCCCATTATCCTCGGAGGAGATTTCAGTAAAATTTAAAGCAAAGGTATGGAGTCAGACAATAATCGATTAAAAATATGGCGAGAAAAAAAATAACGGACAATCAAATAGCTTTTTATCAATCACCGGACGGTTCGGTGAACATTGAAGTATTGTTTGCCGAAGAAAACATTTGGCTGACTCAAAAAAAATGGCCGAGCTTTTTAATTGCTCAACGGACAATATTTCACTTCATCTAAAAAATATTTATCAAGAAAAAGAAATTGACCGAAAATCAACTACCGAGGAATTCTCGGCAGTTCAAAAGGAGGGCGAAAGAGAAATTTCCCGAAAGTTCACT
>PEWS01000044.1:0-15129 GCA_002779355.1 Candidatus Nealsonbacteria bacterium CG07_land_8_20_14_0_80_39_13
GTTGTAAATCTTACCATTGTCGGCGGCCCGCAAGAACCATTAAAACAGCAGGAGCTTATTCCTACTTCATATTCGGTATTTGGGTCAAAGAAACAAGCTTCAGAAATCCATTGGGTTTCTGTAGTTTCAGTGTTATAAAAAGGGTATCTGATAGTGAAATTTGCATTAAGGGGCTCTTCTTTTTTTTCTTTTGTAGTTTGGAACGAATCAATCAAAGAAGTTCCTTTTATCTCAAAGTTTATTGTTGCCCCCGTGCCTTTTTCTCCGATTAAATACCAGTTGCTCTCTCCGTTTTTTTGCCTGTACACTTTGTATGATTTAACTCCGAAAAGAGAAGTCCATGATACCTTAGCGCCTTTTGAATAGGTAACATAAGATTGGCTTTCCTCCACTTTTTTATATACGCCATCTGTGTCTTTGGCCGCGATTAAATATTTATGTGAACCATTAGAAACAGCGCTGCTTGACAGTTCATAATAAACAGAAGGCGTTATATCGCTGGAAGCGATAAAAGCGATAGGAGCTCCTGGCAATTCAGCGGAAGGATTTTCTGAGGTCGTTGTTTGGCAAGCATCAGTTATCTCATAGGAGTCTAGACCTGTTTCGTCAATTGTATTAACAAGGAAAATATTTTTATTTGTCGTGGCATTCTTCCAATCGATATCGTCAGTTTTGTAGATTTTATAAATATCAGCACCGGGAACTTTCGGCCAAGATATTTTAATATTGTTATTCGCGGTGGTAGTTATTTTTTCGGTCCCACTGCTGTTGGCGCGCCTTACGACATCAAGAATAAGATTTCCATTGATGTCTTTTTCAATAACAACGGGGTCTGTTTTGACACTGCCATCGGGATTTTTTTCTAACCGAGGGCTAATATCAACAGCAGAGACTATATAACGGAATGTTCCGGCGGTACAAGAGCCTGGGATGCCGGTGTCTGTTATGCTGGGGACAGGATTTGTCCATAGCGATGTTTGGTTGATTTGAGAAGGTGTTTCTTTCGGAACCGTGATGCTGCAACTGTCTACTACTCCTTCACTTTCTTTGCCTTTTGAGCGAGAACTTATAAAATAATAATCTCCTGAAATATCTTTTCTGTATATTTTATAGCTTTCAGCGTTTGTAACTTCCTCCCAAGTTATTTTTATTGAGCCATCTTGACTGGGGGCGTAGGCTTTTATACCAGTGCTTGGGTCATAGCCGGAAGATTCACCGAATTTATTAATGGCCGTTATGATATACTGGTAAGAATTTCCTTGCTTGCAGTCTCCGTGCGATGCCGTTGGGCTCACACTCATACGCTCAACTACGATTTTAAAATTTGAATTATTACCTCCCGTTTGCGATTTTTTCGTTGCATTCAATAAATAATGGTGAGCTTCAGAATCTCCCGTCCATGCTATTTTTATGGGCAAGCTATAGGTGGGGACAGTATTGGGTTCGTAATCAGCATTATTGATTTTTATGACAGACGGCTGGTCGAGACATCTTCCCTCGCAATTGCTACATTTGGCGTAATGGCCATCCAGTTCAATGCATGCATATATGTGTCCGCATTTGTGCGAAAATGTGTGCCACTTCCATGAACAAAGTGTTACGTAATTGCAGTGTCTTGATTCTCCCGGCAGGTGATAACAAGTTTTATGCGGTTCGCATTTTTCCACTAAGCCTTGATACTTTAATGTGCCGTTACATTTCCCTTCGCACCAGCTTTCAGCATTTGCGAAATAAGAAAAGGAGATAAGGGAAAAACCTCCCAATAGAAGAGCTGAGGAAATAGTTATGAGAAGTTTTTTGGTCACGATTCTATTTTAAAACTTTTTGACAAATTTAACAAATTACCGCTGGTGATTATCGCTGATGAATGCTGATACCGCTGATAAATACTGGCGCGAGGAACTTTATAAGGGTTGTTGATTTTGACAAACTTTATAAAGTTTGATAATATGCTCATATGGATCAGATAAAAAGCAAAAATATGACTATTCAAGAGAAACTGCAAATTATCCAGCAAGCGACCGGCTTGACCCAGACTAAGCTGGCCGAGCGTTTTGGCGTATCTTTTGTAGCCTTTAATAACTGGTGGACCGGTAAATCATCCCCTCGTCCGAAGATGCTTTCGGCCATTGACGAATTATTTTTGGAAGCGACCGGGCAGAAAATAATTCCCGACGAACAGCTCTCTGCCAGAAAACAGCTCTTAGCTAAAAAATCCAAAGAACATAAAAGCGTTATCGCTGAAATATTAAACAGTTCGGACATCCGCAACGCATTTATATTGAAACTTACTTATAACAGTAATCGCATTGAGGGCAGTACCCTCACCGAACCGGACACAGCAACTATTCTTTTCGATAATATTGCCTTGCCGGACAAAAGCATAACAGAGCAGCTGGAAGCTAAAAATCATCAGACCGCCCTTAATTATCTCTTTGGATATATTGCCAAAAAAGGCGTTATAAACGAGGGATTAGTTTTGAAACTCCATAGTATTCTGATGAACGGCATCAGAGCTGACGCCGGAGCGTACCGCAACCATAATGTCAGGATTCTTGGCGTAAATTTAGCGACCGCCAATTATTTGAAAGTTCCGAGCTTGACCTCTGATATTATCAACGAAGCATCCGGGAAAACAGACGATATATTTGCTTTGTCCGCCTTAATCCATAGCCGTTTTGAGCAAGTTCATCCGTTTTCCGATGGCAATGGCCGCATCGGCAGGATTTTAATGTGCGCTATGCTTCTTAAGGCCAATATGGCGCCGGCAATCATCAGGCAAGAGCAGAAACGACTCTATAATACGTATCTTTACAAGGCTCAAAGCAAGGGCGACTGCAGTCAGTTGGAGAATTTTATTTGCGATGCAGTAATGGACGGCTTCAAAATTTTGGATCAAGCTGATTAGCGCTGATTTTATGAGGAAAGGTTTTTAACAAATTTATCCACTGATCCACAGTTAAAGTTTCGGCGCGTTGGGTCGGATTTATACCATTAGCCGAAAGCCATTTCTCAATTTCTTCCCGGCTAAGCTTTAATTGTTTTAAGTTATTAATCAGCTGTTTTCTTGGATGAGAAAATCCCGTCTTGACAATCCTGAAAAACTGTTTAGTATCAGTGTTGGTCGGTTTTTTATCAGCGTTTATCAGCGGTATAATTTTTATTATGGCGCAATCAACTTTCGGCTGGGGCCAAAAATATTCCTTGGGAATATAACAGATGGTTTCCGGTTTTGAATAAATTTGGACTGACACAGCCAGTATGCTCATGTCAGGCGGATTGGAACATATTCTTTGAGCCACTTCCTTTTGGATAATCAAAGTCATCTCCGTCGGCGGATTCTCCGCCTCCAAGAACATTCTGATCACAGGCGAGGTTAAGTAGAAGGGTAAGTTAGCGATGATTTTATAATTGGAAATTAAAAATTTATTGAAAATTGAAAATTGAAAATTGAAAATTTTCAGTATATCTTCCTCAATAATCTCCACATTTTTGCTCTTTCCTATGGTCTCTCTTAAAACCCCTGCCATCTTCGGGTCTTTTTCGACAGCGATGACTATTTTTACCTTCTGGGCCAGCTTTTCCGTAAGTGTTCCTGCCCCGGGCCCTATTTCCAGAACAGTGTCTGACGGCTTTAAGTCAGCTGTTTTTATCATTTTCTCAACTATTTCTTCGTCTATCAGAAAATTCTGGCCTAATCCCTTAGACGGTTTTATCCCTTTGCCGTTGAAAAGCATTTTGATACCCTCTTTTGAACTTATATCCATAGAATATATATTATCATAAAAGTGGAAAAGACACTTGACTTTAGGGTCCTAATCAGGGAAGATTGAAAAATAGTATGTCGTTAAAGATATCGGATAAAAAAGGGAAATATAGTAAAAAGGGAGTTGCTAAGACTCCTCTTATCTATTTGAGCCTCCTATTATTCTTTTTGTTGGGGGTTTTTTATTTTAGCTCTGCTTTTGGCCCTGTTTTCTCTTCAAAATGCGTGAGCTATCTGAATTTATTTAAGGATTCTGTCGCTTCCGAAGGGAAAGAATTTTGCTTCCCTGATGCGGATATGAAGCCGGTGCAGGGATTATTTTTAAGTTCATCGGATAAGTTTTCACCGGAACCGCCTGACTATTTTCTTGTTGGAGGAGATAGCGTTCGGGCAGTATCGCCCGCAGTGGTTATTACGCCTCAAGTTTTAGGCGATTGGGCAGGAGAACCGGTTTCCGATGGAGACGGAAAGGATATTATTGAATATGCTGTCCAAGAAGGAGATAGTCTCTGGTCAATCGCCTCGTCTTTTAAAATTTCAATGGAAACATTGTTTTGGGCTAATGACCTTAAGAGTTTGACGATTGCTTCCGGGGCAAAATTTTTGGTATTGCCTGTCACCGGCGTAATGCATGTGGCTGAAGAAGGAGATACTGTCCTTGCTTTGGCTGAAAAATACAAGGCCAGCCGGGAAGAGATAGTTTCTTTCAATGATTTGTATGGAGAAGAAAGTTTGCTCCGAGGACAAGTTATTATTGTCCCCGGCGGGAAAATGGGGGCAGTTTCCATCTTGAGCGCTCCAAAAACAACTGCTTCTTCTTCATTGTCAACGAATAATTTTTACGGTAAGAGCCATGCTTTTCCTTATGGCCAGTGTACTTGGTGGGTAGCTCAAAAAAGAGCCATCGGCTTTTGGGGCAACGCTAAGGATTGGATAAATAATGCCGTTGCAGACGGGTTTTCAGTATGTAGAGGGAGCTATTGCGTCCCTCAAATAGGAGCTGTTGTTTCTTTGGCCGGGCACAAAGTTTATGGCCATGTCGTTTACGTGGAAGAAGTTAAGGGAGACAAGATCGTTTTTTCGGAAATGAATTATATCGGTTTAGGCAAGATGAATTATAGGACGCTTAAGATCGGATCCCCTTCCATTAAGGGTTATATCTATTAAACCTCGTCGCGAATTCTATACATCAAAGTCTCGCTTAAATGTTGGTACAAAATATTTTCAGAACCTTCTAAATCAGCCACTGTCCGGGCTGTTTTTAAAACTCTGTGATAGCCTCTGGCGGACAATTTTCCCGAATCAACATATTTTCTCAAAAGATTCTTGCTGTCCATATTAACCTGGCAGTATTTTTTTATTTGAGATATCCCCATTTCGGAATTGATTGATATTTTTTCATTTTCAAATCTTTTTTCCTGAATTTTTCTGGCTTTTTCCACCTTTTCCCTTATATTGGAACTGGAATTCTCCTCATCTAATGAAACCAATTTTTCATATTTCACAGCCGGGACGGAAATAAAAATATCAATCCTGTCCATCAGCGGGCCGGAGAGCTTTCTTTTGTATTTGCTTATTTGAGAATTGCTGCAATCGCATTTTTTATCCGGATCTCCTCTATGTCCGCATGGACAGGGATTGCTGGCAGCCACCAAAGTAAAGCGGGAAGGGAGTTTTAAAAAATGTTTTGCTCTTAATATATTTATGCTTCCCTCTTCTATCGGTTGCCTTAAGCTTTCAAGGGCGTCTCGATGGAATTCCGGGAATTCATCCAAAAATAAAATACCTCTATGAGCTAAGGTTATTTCCCCCGGCCTTGGAGGATTTCCTCCTCCGATCAAAGCTACTTCTGAAGATGAATGATGGGGCGCCCGGAAAGGTCTGAAGTTTATCAAGGGTTTATTTTCTTCTAAAAGTCCGGCGATGCTGTATATTTTGGTGACCTCTAAAGATTCTTCAAAAGAAAGAGATGGCAATATTGAAGGCAAGGCTTTGGCCAGCAATGTTTTGCCTGTTCCCGGCGGTCCGACCATAAGCAAATTATGGGCTCCGGCGGCTGATATTTCCAAAGCTCTTTTGGCTGTTTCTTGTCCTTTTATATATCCTAAGTCAATCGGGTACTCGGCGTTTTCAAGGAAATCTTCAATTTTTGTTTCTTGAGGCTCAATGATTTTTCTTTTTTCAAGATGGTCAATCGCCTCTTCCAATGTTTTAACTCCTATAACCTTTATCCCTCTTACCAGTCCTGCTTCACGGGCGTTTTGTTCAGGCAGGAGCAGTTCATTAAAACCATTCTTTTTGGCGCTTAAAGCAAAGGACAAGGCGCCTTTTATCGGCCTTAATCTCCCGTCAAGAGCCAGTTCTCCTATGAATATTTTATCTTTTGTCTCAAAGGAGATTTTTTTTGTTGTCAAAAGAAAAGCTAAAGCGATGGGAAGGTCGTAAGAAGATCCTTCTTTTTTTACATCAGCCGGAGCAAGACTCACCAGAACCCTTATCGATTGATGATGAGGGGATTTGAAGCCGGAGCTTTCTATTGCTGCTCCAACCCTTTCTCTTGCTTCTTGGACTGACTTGTCCGGCAGGCCCACTATTTCAAAATACCTCAAGCCGTATGAGGTATCTATTTCCACTTCAATTGTTTGAGCATCCAGTCCGACAAGGGCGGCCGAGAAAACCTTAGAGGGCATAATATATCATCAGAATTTCAAATTACAAATTTCAAATTGCTAATTCTTTTTGCATTTGAGGCAGAGGCGGGACTCTGGGCAAGCGTTAAGACGTTTTTGGGGAATTTCCTTGCCACATTTTTCGCAAATTCCGTATTTACCTTTCTCCCCTTTTTTAATTTTATTTAGAGCCAATTTTGTTTCTGCAAGCCTTGTTTCTAAAGATTCTTCAATGGGCAAAAGAGTGGCGTATTCTTCCACGTCGTCGGCCGCTACCTCTAAGACAGAGTCTCCTATTTCTTCGCCGGTGTTTGGATTAGGGAAACGAACTTTCCAGTCGCCTTTTGTTTTTTTATTTTTATCGGCGATTTTTTCCAGTTCTTTTTCCAATCTTTCTTTTTCGTCGCTCAATTTTTTGCTTATTTTTTCAATTTCCTTTTTCATTTTTTTTGTTTGTTTATTTGTTAGCCGTATTAGCGAGTATGTTCTCAATTATTTTCTCAATACTGCCATAGGAGCTGGTTACAATGAGGGTATCATTGATTATAGCATAGCAAATCCCCAGATCCTGCGTAGAAATAGTCAGAAAGCGGATTTTCACTCCTTTATAGGTTGAGTCGCGGAATGAAGTTGCGATAGCCGGCGTTTTTTTACCATTTATGAATAATCCGTTTATTGCGATATCTTTCTCCCATTTTTTTATTTCTTCCGTCAGGCTTTCCCCTTTCTTTATTTTGATTGCCAAAGCCAGCCTTTCTCCCTGTTTTTGAATATAAGAGGCGATGGTAAAATCACTTTCCAATTTGTTTGATATCCCGGCAGGTATATTTATCTGGAAAGCTGAAGATATTTCTGCTACGCTGGTCCATTTTTTCTTCTCCGGGTTCTTGAGTAGAATTCTGATAAAATTTCCTTCAGTGCGTTTTTGGGTTAAAAATTGCTCATAATTCTTGATTATGTCTTCATTGTTGATCACGTCAGCTTTAAAAGTTTCATTAACGGGAAAGATAGCATCCGAGGCTGGTTCTTCTTTTGGCTCTTCTTTTTGTTCTTTAGTCGCGACTGGGATTTCTTTCTTTTCCACGTTCTCGTTATTTTTTTTATTCAAAATAAATGTCCAAGATAACGCGCCAATAATGGAGAGAACAATAAAGATGAATGTCCCGCGTATCAGTATTTTCGTGAAACTGGAAGGTCTTTCTATGGGTTCAAAAACAGGAGATGGTATTCTATAAGTTTGTTTAGGCTCTTCTGGGGGGATGGGCATTTCTTCCTTTCTTTCCTCCAGTTTATTTTTAAAGCGTTTCAAAAATTCTTTTCTTCCCTCTTCCTCCAAGAGTTGTTCTTTTTCTCGTGTTTTAAGCGTCTCTTCTTTTGTTTCTTCTATCGGGCTATCTTCAGTTTTTTTTTCAACGTCTTCAATTACTTCCTCCGGTTCCGCTCTTACTTCCTCCGGTTCCGGTCTTACTTCCTCGGCTTCGGGTTTTATTTCTTCTACTGGGTTATCTTCAGTTTTTTTTTCAACGTCTTCAATTACTTTTTTCGGTTCCGGTCTTACTTCCTCCAGCCCGCTAAGCGCGCCATTGACCTCTTTCATTTGCAGTTCAAGTTTTTCCCTTGCATTTGATAATTTTTGAAAAGTCGGTCTTAGTTTTTCTAATACCGCCTCTATCTCATCTTTTTTCTCCTGCATTTGCCATTTTTGTTTTTCCGTTTCCCTTCTATCTTTTTCCGTTTCCCATCTTTGTTTTTCAATTATTTCTTTGCTTTTTCCGTCAGTAGTCTCTTTTTCCTTTAACTCGAAATCGTTTGATTTTATTTCTATTTCCTTTTCTTTTTTTAATATTTGGGAAAGGTCAATTACGGCGCCTCTTTCCTGCTTGTTCAATTTTTCTATTTCCTTTTCCAGCTCCAGTAATTTTTTTTCAATGTCCCCTATGTTCTTTTCTGTTTCAACTTTTTCTTCAAAGAGACTTATCTTTCTTAGCTCTTTCTCTATCTTTACTTTTTTCTCGGTTATTTTTTGATTTTCCAAATCTATGGTGTCTAATTGTTCTTCTAACCCGTTGATTTTAGCTTCAGTCGCCCAGCGTTCTTTCTCTGTCGCCTCCCTTTCTTCCTCTATTGCCCATCTTTTTTCCTCGGCAACTTTTTTTCTTGACGGAGATTGAGCCGCTTTCTCCTCTTCCTCTATTATTCTTTTCTTATCTTCAGCCTGACTTTCTTTTTCTAAAATTAATTCAGTCTCTTTTTTGAGTCTGTTTATGGCGATTAATATTTTTTTCTTTTTGTCTTCGGTCGGTTGGCCCTCAATCAAAGTTTTTTCTAATTCTTGGTTGAGTAAAACTCTTCTCTCTTTTAAACTCATTTCTTTTACGGGCTCTTTCTTTACCTCAATTATGGTCTCCTTTGGTTCAATAGCTACGGGCGTTTTTTGAACAGTAATTTCTTCTTCCGGTTCCTGTTCTTTTCCTATCTCTTTTTCCACTTCCATTTTTATTTTTAGGAAGATTTCTTTATCCATCTCTTCATCCGTTTTCTCATCGGATTTTTCCAATTTCTCTTCTATCGGCGTTTTCACTTCTTCTTTCACTTCTTCTTTTGGATTTACGGCAGGGGTCACAGCGCCATTTTTTTTCTTTTCAGCTTCTTCAAGTGTTTTTTTTATTTCTTTTTCTTCCTCCTCTTTCATGGCATCTTCGTCATTTTTTTCTCCGCTGATTTTGTCCATTGCATTAGCATCCTCTTCTCCACGAAGAAAATCAGCATCCTTGGACATCGTCCTGATGCTTTCTTTTTTTAATATTTTTCGGAGATGACTTTTATTTTGCCCCTCTTCCGCAATAATACTTGTGGCATCGTCTTTATCTGCCATTTGTTTTTGTCTCTTTTAAAGATAAGTTTATTCTCCCTTGATCGTCAATAGAGATTACTTTTACGGAGATAAGGTCTCCTATTTTTACAACATCTTCAACTTTGTTCACTCTTTTGTCGTCCAGCTGGGAAATATGGACCATTCCTTGCTGGTTGGGCAAGATTTCTACGAAAGCTCCAAAGTCCAATATTCTCACTACTTTGCCTTTGAATATCTCTCCTACCTTTACTTCCCTTGTTATATTGTTTATCCATTCGATGGCTTTTTGGGCAGCTTCTTCTTTTTCAGCTGTGACAAATATCTTTCCGCTTTCTTCAATATCAATTTCCACATCGCATTCTTCCATTATAGAATGAATTATTTTCCCTCCGGGGCCGATCACCTCTCTTATTTTTTCAGGATTAATCTGTGTTGTCAATATCTTTGGCGCGAATTGAGAAAGTTTTTCTCTTGGTTTTTCCAGAACTTGCTGAATTTTTTCCAAAATAACAAGCCTGGCTTTTCTCGCCCGTTCCAAAGCCTCTTCAATTATTTTTTCAGAAAGTCCGTGATTTTTAACATCCACTTGGATGGCTGTGATGCCTTTTTTTGTTCCGGCTACCTTAAAATCCATAAGCCCATCATGATCTTCCGCTCCTTGTATGTCAGTTAGAATTTTATAATTGCCTTTTTCATCTTCAAATAATCCTATGGATATTCCTGCGACAGGGTCTTTGATCGGGACGCCGGCGTCCATTAATGCTAAACAAGAACCGCAAACAGAGGCCATAGAACTGGATCCGTTTGAAGAGAGGACTTCGCTGACGATTCTGATTGTATAAGGAAAATCATCAACGCTGGGAATGATGCCCATTAAAGCTCTTTCCACAAGCATTCCGTGCCCTATCTCTCTTCTTCCTGGCCCTCTCATCGGCTTTACTTCTCCGACTGAATAAGGAGGGAAATTATAGTGGTGCAAGAATCTTTTTTTGCCGATAAATTCAACTCCTTCTATCAGTTTGGCATCTCCGGGCGCCCCTAATGTTATGATAGATAAAACTTTTGTCTGCCCTCTGGAAAAAAGGGCTGAACCATGGGTTCTGGGGAGAACTCCTGCATAACAGTCAATTTTTCTTATTTCTTCTATCTCTCTGCCATCAGGCCTTTTTCCAAATTTAAGAATATTCTCGCAGGTTATCTCTCCCCTCTCTTTTTCAAAAAAGTTTTTAGCATAAACTACTTTTTTGTCGTCCATAATAAAATCGGCAAGACTCTTTTTTAAATTATCCAGCAGACTATTCCTCTCTGTTTTGTCCTCAATGGATATGGCTTGTTTTAATTTTTCCCCCAAAAATTCTTTAATCTTTTTCTCCAGCTCAATATCGCGAATCGGTTCTGCGATATTGACTTTTTCTTTTCCCAACTTTGAGGAAATTTCTTTTTGGAAATCAATGAGATTTTTAATAAAAGGCTTAGCAAATCGGACAGCTTCCATAAAGCTTTTTTCATCTATCTCTTTTGCGTCCGCTTCCATCATATTTATTATTATTTCCCCTTTTTCCTCCAATCCCACTAAAACTATATCCATTTCGCCGGCTACCCTTTCCTTGTAGCTCGGATTAATAATCAGGTTTCCATCCAATTTTCCTATTCTGACGGTGGCAATCGGCCCCATCCAGGGGATGTCGGAAAGAGAAAGCGCTATTGAGGCTGAAAGTATGGCTACAACATCAGGGTCATTTTCCGCATCCCATGAAAGACAAGTAGACACCACTTGGACTTCTCTTTTTAAATAATCAGGGAAAAGAGGTCTTATTGTCCTGTCCACCAATCTTGCGGTAAGAACAGCCTCATCAGAAGGACGGCCCTCCCTTCTCATATAGCGGGAGCCGAAAATTTTTCCGGCGGCATAAAATCTTTCTTCGTATTCCACTGATAAGGGGAAGAAATCCAGCCCTTCTTTTTCGTTTTTTGACATTGTCGCCACTCCGAGGACGACAGTGTCTCCATACTGGACAAATCCGCTACCTGAAGCTTGTCCGGCAAAATCGTTTATTTCTATTTTAAGCTCCTTGCTCCCAATTTGAGTTTTAAAAATTTCTTTTTCCATAATTTCTTAAATGACTTTGTTTTTTAATAAAGATGTTTCCAATGTCTCTCCCAGGTCAATAAATTCATCAGCGGTTTCTTTCAGTCTGGCGGAGGTAGTTTTTCCGAAAGCGATGATCTCCACTCTCTTGCCTTGATTTTTCAAATAGTCAACAAGCTGGATAAAATCTCCATCTCCGGAGGCTAGGACAATGGTGTCAACGTTGGGAGCTACGCGGATAGCGTCAATGCTGATGCCGACATCCCAGTCAGCTTTTTTCATCCCGCCGTAGAATTCCTGCAGATCCCTGATTCTTGTTTCAATCCCCAGTTTCGTTAAAGCTTCAAAAAAGGGTTTTTCTTCCCCTGTTTTTGTCCGGACAACATAAGCCAACGCCCTTATGAGGGTTCTTTTACTGACGGCCAATTTTAAAATCTCCGAAAAATTCACTCGGGAATTGTAAAGATTTTTCGCCGAATGATAAAGATTTTGGACATCAATTAAAATCGCTACTCTTTGCCCCGGGTGTTTAATCTTTGTCATGAGCGCTCTTAGTCAATTTTTTTAGTAATACTGGTGTGCCTTACGTCGTCTTCCTCTTTGATGTGTTTTAGAAGAGTCCTTCTTTTAGAAACCATTTTCAAAAGTCCTCTCTTTGAGTGGACGTCTTTTTTGTGGGTTTCCAGATGAGAGAGGAGCTTTTTAATCTCCTTGGAAAGCAAGGCTATCTGAACCTCCGGAGAGCCTGTGTCGCTGTCATTGATTTTGTTCTCTTTGATGATTTTAGTTTTTTCTTCTTTTGTCAACATAGTATTTTTGGTTATTTTATGTCTTTCTTAAAAGGATATCACAAAATCCCTTCCAACGCAAATTTTGCTTTTGCTGTGGAACGTAATAAATTTTCAAAGAAAATTTAAGTCGCGTAAACCGCGTTGTCGCGGTAACGCGACTTTCGTGGCGTTCCAACAGCGTTTAAATTTTTCTGAAAGAAAAATTTATTACGCTGTGCCCCCAGTAGGATTTGAACCTACAACCTTATCCTTAAGAGGGATCTGCTCTGCCAATTGAGCTATGAGGGCAAACTTAATTATTATATTATATTATACTATACTGCTCTGCTCTGCCAATTGTCAGCCCGAGGCTGATCAGCCTCGGGCTGAGATCAGCCTTTGGCTGAAGCTATGAGGGCAAATTAAAATATCAGAGGATGCTAATGGCAGACGATTGTCCACCAAGTCCCTAATCCTGTCCATTGCGCAATTCCTATTTGAGTGAAGATAGTATTTAAAAATGCCCAAGAAGCGAAAATGACAAGCATCCCGGCAACTACAGCCCAGACCATATCTTTTCCTTTTTTATAATCCTGTTCATTGGTGCTTCTGAAAACCATCCAAAATCCTCCGATGACAATATATAAAGAGGCAATAATGGATACAATAGGAAAGCCACTGTTAAGGGAGACGTTGGGGACTAAAAGAAATTTTATGATATTATTGACGAGCACAAAAATATCACAGAATTTACAACGATAATCGCAATTTGTGGGATTTAAGGGTTGGTCCGGGTTAGTGCAACCGGTGGTGATAGTCGGCGATTCACAACATCTCGGGCTCCCTCCGCAAGGAACTAATCCTTCGGCTGATGTTTGAGCCGGGACGGCTAAAACAAAAAATCCCACAGCCACTAACGCAATTGATAGAAATAAGAATTTTCTCATAAAGATATCTTAAACTAAAAAACAAGAATTATCAAATCTATTACGCAGTGCCCTCGCCAGGATTCGAACCCAGAACGCAAAGTCCGAAGCTTTGCATGATATCCATTTCAACACGAGGGCCTGTTCTAAATATAGTTTATGGATTGAAAAAAACAAGCTTTTAAACTAATGTAAAGATATGAAAAAATTAGAGATACCGCAAGAGATAAAATCTGTCATGCAAAAACTTAGAGATAATAACTACGCTACTTTTATCGTCGGCGGATGCGTCAGAGACTTGTTGATGGAAAATCCCGCCATGGCGGGGCCTACTGATTGGGACATTACCACCGGCGCCAAGCCTGAAGAAATCAAAGAGATTTTTCCTGACAGCTTTTATGAAAATAAATTCCTGACCGTCACCGTCTACACCGGGAGCGAAAATCCTGCATTGAGGGAAGTTGAAATCACCACTTTCCGTTCCGAGGCGAAATATACCAACAAAAGGCATCCTGATGAAGTGATGTTCGCAAAAACATTAGAAGAGGATCTTTCCCGCAGAGATTTTACGGTCAACGCTTTAGCCATAGATATCCATGGCAAAAAGAACGAATTGATAGATTTATTTAAGGGGGAGGAGGATTTGAAAAATAAAATCATCAGAACCGTCGGCAATCCTAATGACAGATTTAATGAAGATGCTTTGAGGATGATGAGGGCAGTCAGATTTTCCGTAACTTTGAGCGAGGGATGGAAAATTGAGCCGGCGACAAGCTCGGCTATTAAAGAAAATTCCCAAAATCTTGAATTCATTTCTTTTGAAAGAATTCGGGACGAGCTGGTAAAAATCATTATGTCCCCTCGCGCCTGCGAAGGTATAGAGCTTTTAAGAACAGTCGGTCTTTTGAAGTATATTATTCCCGAGTTGGAAGAGAATTTTAATGTTCCTCAAAACAAGCATCATATATATGATTGTTATGAGCATGCCATATTCTCTTTGAAATATGCAGCTAAAGAGAATTTCAGCCAAAGGGTCAGGATAGTGGCCTTGCTTCACGATATTGCCAAGCCGAGAGTTAAACGAGGCGAAGGAGAGAACGCCACTTTCTATAACCATGAAGTCGTCGGCGCCAGAATGGCGGAAAAGATTTTAGAGAGATTGAAATTTCCCAAAGATGAAATTGAAAATATTGTTAAGTTGGTTAGGCACCATCTCTTTTATTATGACGTTGACGAGGTCGGCGATTCTTCCATCAGGAGACTGGTCAGGCAAGTTGGACCGGAAAATATGGAAGAACTTTTGCAGGTCAGGATGTGCGACAGGATCGGTTCGGGCGTGCCAAAAGCCGAGCCCTACAAATTAAGGCACTTGAAATATGTTGTTGACAGAGTCAGCCAAGACCCTATTTCCGCCAAGATGCTCAAGGTTTCAGGCAAAGACATTATGGAAATATTGGAAATTCAGCCCGGTCCGAAAGTCGGGCAGATTTTGGATGTTCTTTTGGAATATGTTTTGGAAGAGCCGAAGAATAATAATAAGGAATTTCTGGAAGGAGAAATTAAGAAATTAGGCAAACTTTCGGAAAATGATTTGAGTTCCTTTTCGGAGAAGGCGGAAACGGAGAGAGAGAAAGTGGAAATCAAAAGAGATGAAATGACCAAGAAAAAATACTGGGTCACATAAAAAATCTTCAATTTTCAATGGATTAATTTTAAAATTTACGGGCTGTAGTGTAGTAGTAGCACGAGTTCTTCGGGAGAATTTAGCTCCGGTGCGAATCCGGGCAGCCCGACTATAAAATAGAGTATAGAATGTAAAATAGGCTTGGTTTAACCTGGGTTCGCCCAGTCATCCGACTGGGCGTCAGGTCGAATGACCTGACGAATCCCAGCGCCCTGACAAAAAGGGCTTGTAGTACAGTGGCAGTACGCCGCATTCGCATTGCGGAGACGCGAGTTCGATTCTCGCTAAGTCCACAGCGTAAGAACGTTTAAATTTTCTTTGAGAATTTATTGCGTTCCACTACCCTGAAGGAATGTGTATAACTTTTTGAC
>PEWS01000044.1:15164-36334 GCA_002779355.1 Candidatus Nealsonbacteria bacterium CG07_land_8_20_14_0_80_39_13
TTGACAAATAACTTTACATCGTCTATGCTGGAACTATGCTTTCAAAATTTATTCAGCAATTGCGAAAAAAGAATAATCTGACGCAGGAATTTCTGGCGTCTGAGCTTGGAATTTCCCGGCCGACCTATATGCAGGTTGAGCAAGGCCAAAGGGATTTGACCATTACCGAAGCGGGAAAATTAGCTTCTATCTTCGGCATATCGTTTGAAGATTTTAGACACGCTAAAGATTCCTCTATCGCTGTCGAAATCAAGAAAGAAAAGATGAAGTCGGAAGGAGAAAAACAGGGGATAAGAATCAGTATTCCGCAGAAAAATCTTAAAAAATTTAAGGAAGTTTTGCTTTATATTTTGTCAAAAGTTGGTGGCAAGTCAAATGTCGGCGAAGCCGTAATTTATAAATTGCTTTATTTTATTGATTTTGATTTTTACGAAAAGTTTGAAGAACAATTGGTTGGCGCGACTTACATTAAGAATCATTATGGTCCCACTCCCGTTGAGTTTAAGGTCATTGTTGACGATATGATTAAAAACGGCGAGGTCGTTAAGGTTGAAGGAAAATATTTTAATTATCCGCAAAGAAAATATTTAGCGGTTAGGCGGCCGAATCTTAATGTTTTGTCTGGTCGCGAAATAGAGCACATTGATGATGTTTTAGCGCGTCTTTCCGATAAAAACGCTAAGGAAATGGAAAATTATTCCCACGAGGACGTTCCTTGGAAAACGGCTGGAGATGGCAAGCCGCTTTCTTATGAAAGTGTTTTTTATCGCGATGAACATTATTCTGTGAGAAATTATGAAGACGAACTATAGCGAACTGCCGGAATTTTCTAAGGAATTTAAGCGGTTTTCAAGAAAATATAAATCATTGTCCGGCGACCTTGAAGAGTTTAAGCGCGTAATTGATGTTGCGCCACTTGGGAATAGCAAGCATTTCAATGTTATTACGCGAAACGAACAATGCGCTGTTGTTAAGGCGCGTTTATTTTGCCGTTATTTAAAAGGTTCTTCGCTCCGAATTGTCTACGCTTTTTATTGCCAAGTTCTTAAAGTTGAATTTATTGAGCTCTATTTTAAGGGCGAAAAGGAGAACGAAGACCGAGAAAGAATCAAAGATTATCTATCCCCTGCTTAAAGAATTGAGCAGGTACGGTATTATTAGGTTTTATAGAAGCTATGGGGACGAGGGAAATGGGAAAATCAGGAGAAAATATTGCCGAGAAATATCTGCTTGAAAACGGATATAAGATTTTAGATAAGAATTTTGTTTTCCGGTCAGCCGGCGGACCTCAAAAAGCGGAGATTGATATTGTCGCCGAAAAAGGCGATTCATTTATTTTCGTAGAAGTTAAAACCGCTAAAGAAAACGCCTTCTTTAATCCGGAAAATAAAGTGGACTTCAAGAAAAGAAATAAAATCGCCAGGGCGGCCGAGGTCTGGCTTTCCAAAAACAAAATCGCCTTGGACAAAAAATGGCAGATAGATGTTGTCGCCATCAGGGTTGACCCTTGCACGGAAGAGTTTAAGCTTTCACACTTTCCGAACATCTGATTAGAGGTAGCCGTTTTCCTTGTACCATTTTACAGAGTCCTTTATGGATTCTTTAAATGGCTTGAAAGTTAAGCCGAGTTCTTCTTTGGCTTTTTTGTTTGAATAAAATAAATTGGCTCTGTTTATCCGCGCCATTTCAGGAGTTAGTTTTGGTTTTTTGCCGATTATTTTTGAAAACCCCAAAAAGACATAAGCCAGAAAGGTGAACGCCCAATTGGGTATTTTTATAAAAGGAGGCTTCAGGCCGATTTCTTCAGCTATTATTTTTCTTATTTCACAAAAGCTTAAATTTTCTCCGACCAACAGATACCTCTCCCCTTTTCTGCCGGCCTGCCAAGCTTTGATTATGCCGTTAACAACATTATTAACATCAACAACAGCAATGCCATTGTCGGGATAAAGAAGGCCTATCGGGAATTTAAAATTAAAAGTCATATCTGTTTGAATTTTTCTGGCATCGCCGGCTCCATATACGGAAGCCGGGCAGACAATTACCGCATCCAATCCTTTTGCTATCCCCTTGAGAATTTCTTCTTCCCCTAAATGTTTTGTGTCGCAGTAATTAACCTTAAGCCCTCCGAGGCTATAAGGAATTGTTTCATCGCCAAGACCATTTTTCTTTATTCCGACAGTAACATCGGAGCTTATATGAATTAATTTTTTTACGCCGTATTCTAAACAGGCCTCAACCATATTCTTCGCCCCAAGGACATTCACTTCGTAGGCGAGCTTATTCATTTCGCTCCAATAGGAAATAACTCCAGCCAGATTGAAAACAACATCGCATCCTTGGACATCTTTTTTGACTTCTTCAGGGTTCCTGATGTCTCCGCTAAATTCATTGATGTCGTTATATCCTTGTTTCTTCAGTTCTTTTACGAGATGGGAGCCGACAAAACCGGAGGCTCCGGTAATTAAAATTTTCATTATTTTTTAATTATCTTTTTTAATATTTTAGGATAGTGTCTTTTTAAATGTTCAAGAAATTTTTCAAGAAAGCTTCCGGCTTTTCCGCCAAGCTTTCCCTCTTTGTTTTTTATTTTTCTTAAAATTTCTTCAACTGAAAGATTTTTTCCCGGTATTTCCAGATAGACTTTGCCGACCATATTAGAAAAATGCGCGTCAGATCCGGCGGTAAAAGCGAGTTCGTGTTTTTCAGCGAAATCAAAGGCCTCTTTGTTGGCCGAGCCGTACATTGTTGAATTTAAGACCTCAATTCCGTCGATTTCCTTAACCAATCCCTCCAGATTTTCTTTGAATTTGTGCTTCAAAATCCCAAAGGGGTGAGGGATAATCGCCATTCCTCTGGCTTTCTTAATTTCTCTTATTGTTTCAAGAGCGGTCAGTCTCTTGGGTATTGATTTCCTGATGTTCAGGCCGAGAATATCTCCGGCTTTGCTTTTTATTTCAATGGCCGGAATAATCAAAATTGCCTTGCCCTTAGCATATTCTTCGGCTTCTTTTACTCCGTCTATTGTGTTATGGTCTGAAATAGCCAAGCAGTCAATTCCCTTTTTGATGGCCGCATCTATCATCTTTTTTGGCGAAGATATGCTATCATTGGAATATGAGGTATGGCAATGTAAATCGCATTTCATAAAATCATCTTAACATATTTGCATGATTTTATTTATTCTTTCCTGTTTGTATTTTTTTCTGCCGGCTTATATCGCCAATATGGCTCCCCCCTTGATGAGGAGAACTGGGCTTTTCAAATTTTTATATAAATCCATTGACGCAGGCAGGCAATTTAGGGGAACTCCGATTTTTGGCGACCATAAAACATGGCTAGGGATAATATCTTCTCTTATTACTGGGACAATGGTTGTCGGACTTCAATTTTGGCTTTACCAATTTCCCTTTTTTAAAGAAGTAAGTTTTTTAAATTATTATCAGATCAATATTTTATTCTTCGGCGTTACCATATCCCTAGGAATGATTTTTGGCGATTTGCTTTTTTCCTTTATCAAGCGCCGGGCGAATTTGAAGCCCGGGACGCCTTTTATCCCTTTTGATCAAATTAATTATGTCATCGGAGTTTGCCTAGTCCTCTCCCCCTTTTGGCTTTTTGACAAAGATTTCTCCAAAATTGACTTAGGTGTTTGGCTGGCTTTGCTTTTCTTGACGCTTTTTCTTCATATTGTTATTAATAGGATAGGATACGAGCTTGGTCTGCATAAGGCGAAATGGTAAAATCACTAAAATCAAAAATTTATGTTTGTAAGAGGCGTCGGGATGACAAAATTTGATTTTTCTCGAGAACCGTGGTGGCGGTTTGCTTATGATGCGGCAATGGAGGCTTTAGATGACGCTAAAATGAAAATGACGGACATTGAAGCCATTGTTTTTTCGGGAATGTCCAGCGCTTCCGGCCCGGGCGGAGAGCACCAGACCCATAAGGTTTCTTTGCTTTCCGATTTATTTAAAACAAATGTTCCTATCATTGAAACTCCCTCTGTCTGCGGAGGAGGCGGAGTGGCTTTTTGGACAGCCCTAAGATTGGGCTTTAAGAATGTTTTGGTTTTGAGCGGAGAAAGGCTCACCGACAACCTAAGCGAAATAACCACTGATCATATTTTATCAGCTGCTGAAAGAAATATTGAGCAGATGGAGGGAATGCTCTTTCCTGTCCAAAACGCTTTAGTCTGGCAGCAATATAAGAAAAAATACGATGCCACCGAAGACGATTTGTCTTTAATCGCTTTCAAAAATCATCAAAACGCAACCTTGAATCCGAAAGCCTATTATTATAAGAGGCCGGTTACGCTTGAGGAAATAAAAAACTCCCCTATCGTTTCTTCTCCCTTGAGATTATTTGATTGTTCTTTGTCTGTTAACGGCGGAGCGGCTGTAGTTATTTCAAAAGAAAAAGGCGATTCGGAAATTGAAGTTATCGGTTCCGGTTTTGCAACGGATTATCTTTTGACTTTCGGCAGAGAAGATATTACCCATTTCAAGGCTACTCGATTGGCGGCTAAAAAAGCATTTGAACAAGCGGGATTAAAGCCAAGCGATGTTAATGTAGCGGAAGTTCATGACGCCTTTACGTCAGTTGAATTATTGTCTTATGAAGACTTGGGATTTGCCGAAGTTGGCAAAGGGGCGGAATTAATAAGGAGCGGGAAAATTAATTTGGATGGAGAGATGCCCATCAATCCTTGCGGAGGACTAAAAGCGAAAGGCCATCCGATTTCTGTTACCGGATTGGCTCAAATATGCGAAGTTTCTAATCAATTGAGGGGCAGATGCAAGGAGAGGCAGGTCAAAGAACCTAAAATCGCTTTAACTCACAACATTGGTGGCGTCGGCGGCAGCGTCACCGTCCACCTCTTCCGCAAAATTTAAAAATTGACAGGAAATCTTAAAAGAATATACTTATTTTGAGCTTAAAATACTAAATTATGGTTTCACTTACCCTCACAATCGGATCACAAGTAAAAAATCCCAAAAAGATTTTAGTGGAAATGGATTTTGAAAAATTTGAAAGATTAGCCGCAAATCTCGGTTTTTTTAATCAGGATTTTTTGAAAAGCGTGGATTTAGCGGAGAAGGATTATAAAAACGGGCGCATCAAAAAGATAAGATCATTAGGAGAATTAAGGAGGTAATTTTATGATAGAGATTTTTATCACCGAGGAATTTCGAAAACATTATGAAAATCTGCCAAAAGAAGTTCAAGTGAAAACTGAAAAACAGGAAAAATTATTTCGTCAAAATCCTTTTTACCCATCGCTTCGTACTGAAAAATTAGAGCCAAAGGGCAAGCAATTATGGAGCTTCCGTGTTGATAAAAGCTATAGAGTTTTTTTTCGTTTTATCAGCAGAGATTCTGTTTATTTTCTTACAATTGATCCTCACGATTGGATTTATAAGCTAAAATTTTGAGTTTTAATCTATTTGGCGTTGAAGATCCGTAGAAGGTTTTCGACGGCTTTTTTTATTTCAGGGGTGATTTCTATAAAGGAGACGCCTTTGTCGGGAATGCCTCGGATAACAACTGAACCGACGGGAGCTAAGATGATGGCCGGAAGAGCCAAAAGATCTTCTTCTCCCTCAACAAGAACATTTTGATTATTTTTTATGGCCTCCTCTATTATATTCCAAGCTTCTTTTTGAATTGTCCCGGCCGGGTTGGCGCAATGCAAAGAAAAATCAAAGTCAATTTTGAAATCCCCTCTTTTCGTCTTTCTGTCACAGACCTTGATATCAGAAAAAGGAAATTCAACAGAGCAAAAATCTCCGACAGTAATGAGTTGGTGGTATTTTTTGCGTTCAAGTAATCGTCTTACTTCTTTTCCGACCCTTTCCTTTGTTCCGGAAATAATTATTCCCCGAGTTTTCTTCAGTTCTTCCCTGTTTCCATCAGGCAGAATGTATGTTTTATAAAGGTTTTCCATAGCTTTGATTATATCAGGACATCTTCCAATATCCAAGAAAATATGGTAAAAAAGCTATATGAGTTTTTATAAGTGTCAAAAATGCCAGAAGGCTTGGCAATATCCGATTGAGAGGTGCCCCGATTGTTTTTCAATCCTAGAAAGAAGCCTGCCGGGCAAGGCAAAGGTTGTCGGAGTCTCTCAGGTAAAGGTCTCCACAACTCTGCATCCGCAAACCCCTTTCTTTGCCTTAGTCTTGGAAGACGAGAATGGCAACCGCTGGGCGCACAAGTCTTCCATAGAATATAAAATCGGCGATGAGGTTGAATTTAGCCCCAGCGTTGACAAAAACGCAGTGGCTATTTGGCGGACGAAGCACGACATCTTGGAAGCGATTGATAATTTAGTCGGGCTTTTGGGAGGATTGAAAATTGGAGAAGATAGCAAGATCTTGGTTTTGCCGAGCATTAATTCTTCCAAGCATCCTTATCTGGCTGAAAACACCAGTCCTCAATTTTTGGAAGCAATGATTGATTATTTGTTAAGCAAAGGAGCAAAAAGCGAAAATATCAAGATCGTTGCTCAAAGTTTCAATGACGTTCCTGCCGGCGTTTCAGCAACCAAGTCTCAACTAATCGATGTTTGTAAGAATAAGAAAGTGGAGCCGATTGATTTGGCTGAAAAAGGATTTGTGAAAAAAGGCGGGGCTGATATTTCTGAATTGGCTTTTTCAAACGATATAATTATCAATTTACCCATCTTGGGGTTGAATGCCAAAAAAGGGATAATAAGCGCAACCGAGAATTTGCTGAAATTAGCTAAAAAAGAATTTTATTTAGGGTTGAAATATCTTCACGACGAAGAAGAGGTAACTAAAAAAATCATCGGCGTCCTCCCTGAAATTTTGAATGTGGCGGAAGCGATTTACATTCAAAGACAAGATAAAGCGAATGTTTATTTCGGCTTGGCTTTGGCAAGTTTTAATTCTTTTAATTTGGATAGGGTTTTCGCGGAAACAGCTATGATCAAGAACTTGCCGGCATTTCTTAAGGAAATAAATCTTGAAAACATCCTTGTGGTCGGCAGGAGTATTAAAGAAGTCCAAATTGAAGCAGACAAACTGGGAATATAATCCAAAATTAAAAATTAAAAATTAAAAATTACGAATCAAACATTTGAGAATACCTTTATAGGCGTTATCTTGCCTCGCACATCAATTAAGGCCCATGTAATTGTAAGGGATGTTGTTTTGGTGGTTTCTTTTGCTTTGCTGACTGCGGTTTGCGCTAAAATAAAACTTCAGATAGGGATCGTGCCGATAACAATGCAGACATTTGCTGTTATTCTTTCCGGACTTTTATTGGGTTCGAGAAGAGGGGCTTTATCGCAAATAACTTATTTATTCGGGGGTTTATCCGGAATTCTTTGGTTTTCTCTGGGAGGAGGAATGGCTTACTTGATGTCCCCTACCTTGGGTTATATCGTCGGTTTTATTTTTGCCGCTTTTATTGCCGGAAAATTAGCGGAGAGGGGCTGGGATAGGAAATTAATAACAACCGGCTTGGCCATGATCATCGGGCTTTCGATTGTTTATTTTTTCGGTTTATTATGGTTAGCTAGATTTGTCCCGGCAGACAGGTTATTGGCAGCCGGGTTGATTCCTTTTCTCCCCGGAGAGGTCTTGAAGGTTTTATTGGCAGGACTTTTATTGCCCCTCGGTTGGAAATTAATCGGTAAGAGTAAAAAATTTCCGCCAGAGGCGGATCAGCCTATGGCTGAAAAAATTAAAAAATAAAATAAAAAAAATATGTTTAAAGACAAAGTGGTTTTGATAACAGGTTCGTCGCAGGGCATCGGCAAGGCCATAGCTCAAAAGTTCGCTTCTCAAGGAGCGAAGGTGGCTTTGAATGACATCGCTTTCGTAGAAGAAAATTTGAAAAAACTGGTTGGAGAACTCGGCAATGGCGCCAAATATTTTTTGGCAGATATCTCTAAGATGGAAGATGTTGAGAAGATGGCTCAAGATATTCAAAAAGAATTCGGCGGATTGAATGTTTTGGTTAATAACGCCGGCATCTGCAAGGACAGGACTTTGGCAAAAATGACAACAGAGGAATGGCAGAAAGTGATAGATGTTAATCTGACAGGAGTTTTTAATTGTTCAAAGGCAATGTTGCCATTGCTGATCCCCAATCAAGGAAAAATTATCAGCCTCTCTTCTGTCAATGGACAAATAGGGTCTTTCGGGCAGACAAATTACGCCGCTTCCAAGGCAGGAGTAATTGCTTTCACTAAGTCTCTGGCTAAAGAAATAGGAAGATTCGGCTGTAATGTTAATGCTGTGGCGCCGGGTTTTATTGAAACCCCGATGACGGAAAATTTGCCGGAAGAAGTAAGGGTTGGGGCCAAAAGACTTACTGCCCTTGGAAGATTCGGCAAACCGGAAGAAATCGCCAATGCCGTAAGCTTTTTAGCGTCAGACGAAGCCAGTTTTATTTCCGGAGCGGTTATTAATGTCAACGGTGGCTTATACTAATTCCTAATTCCTATGATATTAGATAAAAAACAAATTAAAGAGATTATTCCCTATAGCGAACCATTTCTTTGGGTTGATGAAGTGGAGAGCATTACAGAAGATACGATAACAGGATACAAAAATACTTCTCCTGAAGATGAATTTTTCAAAGGACATTTCGTCGGTTTTTCGATTATGCCCGGCGTTTTAGTTGTTGAAGGAATCGCTCAAATCGGAACTATTCTTTTGAGAAAAAAAATGGGTGCCGGAAACGAGAAAAAACACCTTTTCGCTTATCAGGTAAGGAGCGTTTTCTTTTATAAGCCGATTTTCCCCGGCGATAAAATAAAATATAAAGTTGAGCTGGTTAGATTTTACGGAGACAAAGTTGCTAATTTCAAGGGAGAAGCATATGTCGGAGAAGACAGAAAATGCGAGGTCCGATTTGTCGTGGCAGTTGTTGATAAAGAAGAATTTAAAGAAAAATATGGCGCTGGAGGAAAGCCGGTGGCCATAACTGAACTTCCGCCCTTGAGAATAGGCAATATCTTCGCTAAATATCCTATAATTCAAGGAGGAATGGCTGTCAGAGTTTCTCTTCATAATCTGGCCGGCAATGTTGCTAAGGAGGGAGGCATCGGCATCATCGCTATTTCCGGAATGATGGACCCTGAAGAAGTGAAAACAGAAATCAGGAAAGCCAGAGAAATAGCCGGACCAGGAGGGGTGATAGGAGTAAATATTATGGGAATGATGACCCGTTTTAAAGAAATGCTGGAAGTGGCTATGCAGGAAGGAATAGATTTGGTTATCCAGGGGGCCGGATTTAGGGAAGATATTTTTGAATTAGGAAAGAAATATCACACCCCTATATTCTGTTTGGCTTCGTCAGCCAAAGTAGCTCAAAGAGGAGAACAAATGGGCGCCACTGCAATTGTTGTTGAAGGTAAGGAAGCCGGCGGGCATCTTGGTTTTCCGGCGCCTCGTCCATTTAGGAAAACAGAGGACGTTCTTAAAGAAGTTGTGGAAGCGGTTAAAATTCCGGTAATCGTCGCCGGAGGGATTTTTACAGGGAGCGATATTGTGAAAATGTTGAAGATCGGAGCTAAGGGGGTCCAGATGGCGACAAGGTTTGTTTCTACTGAAGAATGCGACGTTCATCAGAACTTTAAAGACGTCTATATAAAAGCCAGGGAAGAAGATATAGTTATTGTCCCCTCTCCGGCCGGATTGCCGGGAAGGGCGGTGAAGACGACGTTCATAGAAAAAGTTTTGAGAGGAGAGGGGCCTAAACCCGATCCGAAAGAATGCCAGAGATGCATAACGGTTTGCAATAAAAAATATTGTATTTTGAAGGCTTTGGAAAACGCCCGCAAAGGCGATGTGGAAAACGGCTTGGTTTTCGCCGGAGAAAATGTTTGGAGAGTCAAAGAAATGACTACAGTCAAAAAATTAATAAAGGAATTGGTCGATGAGGCAAATGAAACATTAAAAAAGGAACCGCTTTATTTATAAACATATGTTTGAAAACAATAAACTGACAAAACTTTTAGATATTAAATATCCCATAATCCAAGGAGGAATGGCCGGCGTTTCTGAATCCATATTGGTTTCAGCTGTTTCCAATGCCGGAGGGCTGGGCGTTATCGGTTCCGGATTTTTTCCTTCCAAATGGCTTGAGGAGGAAATAAAAAAAACGAAAGAACTTACTGATAAGCCTTTCGGCGTTAACTTGTTGTTGCAGAATCTGGCGGCCGCTGATTTATTGAAAGTGATAATTAAAGAAAGAATAAAAGTTGTTTTTACCGGCGGAGGAAATCCTTTGCCGATTTTTCCTTACCTTCAGGTAGCCGGGATTAAAATAATACCCGTCGTTCCCTTTTCCCGTCTGGCCAAAAAGATGGAAGACAACGGCGCTGATGCCGTAGTTGTTGAGGGGACAGAATCGGGAGGACACATCGGAGAAGACACTACATTTTGTCTGATTCCTCAAACAAAAGAAAAGCTTAAAGGCATTCCCCTCGTAGCGGCCGGAGGAATTTACGACGGAAAAACAGCAGCCGCAGCTCTTATTTTGGGAGCAGACGGTTTCCAAATGGGGACAAGATTTTTGGCCAGCAAAGAATGCCAGGTCCATGAAAATTACAAAAAAGCCATAATAGACGCTATTGATGAAGATATCGTTCCTGTGGCCAGATTTACCGGTCATCCCTTAAGGATGCTTAAGAACGCCTTGACCGAAAAGGTTAAAGAATTGGAAGCGAAAAATCCTTTCCCGGAAGAAATAAAAGCCGAGAAATACGCCGGATCGCGGGCGGAAACAGGAAATATTGATCAGTCTCCCCTGCTTTGCGGAATTTGCGCCGGAGGGATAAAAGAAATTAAAACTTGCCAAGAAATAATAGACGACATTGTTAAAGGAATTGAAGAGGCGGTCAGAACCGCTTCAGAAAAATTACTTTAAAAATTTATGAATTTTATAATGTCTTGGTTTTGCAAAATTTGCGTAAAACCATTGGTTGATAAATTTCTCATAAAGGAAGTCAGGGGGCTGGAAAACGTTCCCCGGAAAGGCAATTTTATTTTGATGGCTAATCATCAGAGCCATATGGATGAAATGGCTACCGGATATGTTTGTGTGCCCAAGACATTCCATTTTATAGGGCAGGTGGACAGTTATAGGGGCGTTATAAAAGTTTTTCTTTATCTTCTTTATTTTATCGCCGGAGTAATCCATCTCAACAGGAAAAGCGAGGAATCAAAAAAAAGATCGCTGGAAGAGTCAATAAGTTATTTAAAAAAGGGGCATTGTTTAATAATTTATCCCGAAGGGACAAGGTCAAGAACCGGGGAAGTTGGGGAAGGAAGATGGGGAACAGCCAAGCTTTATTTGAGAACAGGAGTTCCTATTTTGCCGGTCGGGATTAGAGGGACATACGATCTTATGCCTCCGAAAGGCGGGAAGATAAAAATAGAAAAACTCATCCGTATCAATGTCGGCAAGCCACTCGTTTTTGAAAAGGAATTAGCTGAAGCGAAAAATCTGGAATGTGGCACAGAAGAATACAAGCAAGTTTGCCGGCGCATCACCGAAAGGGTTATGGCCGAAATTAAAAGTTTAGTAATATGAAACTTCCCTTTGCCTTATTTTCTAAGCTTTTTATATTCCCTATCGTCGGATTGTTCGTCAAAAAAATTATCAGTTATCAGGAAAACATTATCGCTCAAGAAAAATTGCTGGGGAAAGGGTTTGTCGTGGCTGTGAACCACATTAACAGCTTTGATCATTGGATTATCTCCTTTGCCTTAAAAGACAAGTTAAGAGATATAAGATTTATAGGAGCGCTGGACGAACCGCTACTCTGGCTTCCTTCCAAAATTCTTTATTATCTCGCTAATACAATTTCCATCAACAGGAAGAAAATCAACAGAGAGGATTTTGTCAAAAAAGTAGTCCCTCATTTGAATGCCGGGAAAATAGTCGTAATCTATCCGGAAGGCACGACGAACAGGAAAAAATATCTGTTAAGGGGAAAAACCGGAGCCGTGGAGTTGGCCGTCAGGGCCGGAGTCCCCATAGTTCCTTTGGGGATGAGGAAGGGAAAGGGATTATTTGGGAGGATTGTTGAGATCGGCAAACCGATGATTTTCAAGGAAGAAGATGTTGATGATTTCCATAAATTTCTTAGGGAGAAAACTGACGGAATGATGAAAGAAATTTCTAAAATTTGCGGGAAACCTTATCCATATGACAATCAGTAAAATTTTAATTGCCAATAGAGGAGAAATTGCCCTGCGGATAATCCGCACATGCAAAGAGATGGGAATAAAAACAGTTGCTCTTTATCCAAGAGGAGTGGATAAATGGCAGTTTTTAGAAACCAGATTTGCCGACGAATCTTATTGCATGGAAGAAGATGGAATTTTAGGATACCTTGATCAGGGGAAAATAATCCAGATCGCCAAAATGGCTAAAGCGGACGCTATCCATCCCGGTTATGGTTTTCTGTCAGAAAACGGAGCCTTCTCTGAACTTTGTCAGAAAAACGGCATTAAATTTATAGGTTCTCAGCTCGATACCTTAAGAAAATTGGGCGATAAGATAGAAGCTAAAAAAATAGCCAAAGCTGTTAAATGCCCTTTGTTGCCGGGAACGGAAAGTCCGCTCAAAAGCGATGAAGAGTGTTGGGATAATGCCAGAAGGATTGATCCCCCATTCATATTGAAAGCAGCTAACGGCGGAGGCGGAATGGGCATAGAAGTTATTGAAGAAAGAAATAGAAATAGGATTATAGAAACTTTTCATAAATTAAAAAGAGAAGTGAAGAACGCTTTCGGTTCAGATGAGATTTTTATTGAAAAATTTTTAAGAAGACCCCGTCACATTGAGGTTCAGATATTGGGAGACGGAAAAGGCAGAGTTGTTCACTTCGGAGAAAGAGAATGTTCTATTCAAAGAAGGCATCAAAAACTTGTTGAAGAAGCCCCGGCTCCTTTACTGGATAGAAGGATCAGGGATAAAATGTTGGAAGTAGCGGTAAAAATCGGGGAATATATGAGATACGAAAGTCTTGGAACAGTGGAATTTTTGCTTGACGAAGATAAGGAATTTTATTTTCTTGAAGTTAATCCCCGGATACAGGTTGAACATCCCATAACGGAAATAATTGCCGGAGTTGACCTTGTTGCTCAGCAGATCAGAATCGCCGGAGGAGAAGAATTGAAAATCAGGCAAAAAGATATTATTTTTTCCGGTTCGGCCATTGAGTTTCGTATTAACGCTGAAGATGCTTTAAATAATTTTCATCCTTATGCCGGCCAGATTGAAGAATATCTTGCTCCGATGGGCAAGGGAATTGAGATGCATACCTTTTGTCAGACAGGGCAGATAATATATCCTTTTTTTGACAGCCTTATTGCCAAAATGGTCGTTTTCGGTAAGAATAGGAATCAGGCCATCAGAAGAGCCAAAAGAGCTTTTAGCGAGATTATTATTGAAGGAGTTCCGACCCTTATCCCCTTTTTTAGAACTTTGATCAGTAGCCCGGCTTTTCAGGAGGCGAAAATTTCAACTTCTTTTATCAAAGAGGAAAATATTATAGAGAAACTTAAAGAAGAATTTCCTCAAGGAGAAAAGAAAATTTTTAAAACTTGCAAGCCATTAGACGAAAAAGATATAGCTTTTTTCGTGGCCAGTATTTATCAAGAAATGAAGGGAACGGAAAAAGACAAAGATGTTTCCAATAAATGGAAAACATCAATTCGCCCCGCCTGCAACGCTTTGCCCGCCACCATGACTGCCATCAGGCTGTCGGGCTGGCGTAGCAATGCGGGCAGGCATGGAGCGTGGAAACGGTTTTAAAACTATGAAAACTAAGATTAAAATTGGAGAAAAATATTATCAGGTTGACGTTTCAGAAATAAACAGAGATTTTTTAAAAGTTAGAGTTGATGACAAAGATTTCTTCTTTAAGGAGAATGAATTTCAGGAATTGATTCCCGTTGATGAGAAAGAATTAGCGTCCGGTTCAGAGGGATGGAAAACAGAGGCGGTTTTGTGGGATTCCAGGGCAGGAAAAGAAATTAAAAGCCCTCTTACGGGAACGATTTCCGGCATTGATATTAAGAAAGGAGACAAGGTCAAGCCCGGCCAGAAACTGATGACTTTAATCGCCATGAAAATGGAAAATGAAATCGTGGCCGAAACAGCAGGAGTTGTAAAAGAAATAAAAGCCGAGGCCGGAAAGTTGGTAAATTCAGGCGACATTTTAGTAAAATTAGAGTAAAATAAAATTATGAATATAAAACACTTTGAGAAACTTGAGTCAACGAGTTCAACGGCTAAAGAGATGGCTGAACAGGGGGTTGAGCCATGGACGGTTATTTGGGCTGATGAGCAGAATGCCGGCCATGGTAAAGAGGGCCGAGACTGGCATTCTTCTAAGGGTGGGCTTTATTTTTCAGTTATTTTACCGAAAAGCAATATAGATGACTTGCAGACAATAACTATTTTAGCCGCTTTTATTACAGCTAAGGTTATAAAAAATAATTTTTCATTAGAACCTTTTATCAAATTGCCGAACGACATTTGGGTAAATCAAAAAAAGGTTTGCGGAATTTTGACTGAAAATGTCATCGGTAGCGATATCAAGTTGTCAGTGATCGGGATCGGCCTGAACACGAATATAGAAAAATTCTCTCCGCAATTGGAAAATGCGGCCACATCCATTAAAATAGAAACAGGCCAAGAAGCAGATAACGAGAAAATTTTAAAACAAATCGTGGAAGGATTAAAAGAGCAGTTAAAAACCATCAGCCAATAAATATATGAAAAAAGAACTTGAAAAATTAGAGGAAAATTTAAAAAAACTGGAAGGTTCTGAATTAGTTGAGCAGCAACATCAAAAAGGAAAACTTTCTGCCAAAGAAAGAATTGACTTGCTTTTAGATTTGGACAGTTTTGTGGAAGTAGATTTTTTTGTTGAAAGCCGTTTTAATATTTTGGGGATGGATAAGAAAAAAATTGCCGGAGACGGAGTTGTCGCCGGATTCGGAAAGATTAACGGACACCATGTTTATGTTTACAGCCAGGATTTTTCAAAAATAGGCGGTTCCTTGGGGGAAATGCATTCTCAAAAAATAATTAAGGTCATTGATTTGGCTTCCAAAACAGGCTGTCCGGTGATTGGAATTATTGACAGTGGCGGAGCTAGGATTCAGGAAGGAATAGCCAGTCTTGACGGCTATGCCGGAATATTTAAGGCCATGATAAGCGCTTCCGGCGTCATCCCCCAGATCAGCATTGTCGTTGGCCCTTCAGCTGGAGGAGCTTCTTATGCTCCCGGGCTTTCTGATTTTGTTTTTATGGTTGAGGGTATTTCTCAAATGTATATTACCGGTCCGGAGGTGATAAAATCGGTTACGGGCGAAGAAGTTTCTTTTGATGATTTAGGAGGAGCTTCTGTTCATGCCGTAAAAAGTGGCTGCGCCCACTTTGTCTTCAAAAATGAGAAGGATTGCTTCCTCGGAGCAAAGAAGCTTCTCTCTTATCTGCCTCAAAATAATATGGAAGATGCTCCGGCGCGCAAGAGTTTTCTGTCAGAGGTTTTTTCAGGAGAATCATTAAGGCTGTTGGAGATTATGCCCGAAGAAGACAAGAAGGGGTATGATATGAAAGAAATCATAGATGAGGTTTTTGATAAAGGTTCTTTCTTTGAAGTTCAATCCGGTTTTGCCGTGAATTCCATAGTCGGCTTGGCGAGGTTAACGGGAAGCGTTGTCGGAGTCGTGGCTAACCAGACAAAATTTATGGCCGGAACACTTGATATTGATTCTTCTGATAAGGTCGCCCGTTTCGTAAGAGTTTGCGATGCTTTTAATATTCCTTTAATCAATTTAGTTGATACTTCCGGCTATCTCCCCGGTGCTGACCAGGAATACAAAGGAATTATCAGACATGGAGCTAAAGTTTTATATGCTTTTGCCGAAGCAACGGTTCCTAAAATCAGCATTATATTGAGGAAAGCTTTTGGCGGAGCTTACATCGCTCTCGCCTCCCGCAAGCTCGGTTATGATAAGGTTATCGCTTGGCCGACGGCCCAAATAGCTGTCTTGGGAGCGGAACAGGCGGTAAAAATTATTTACAGAAAAGAGATTGCTGTCAGCAAAGAGCCGAAGAAATTTGAAGAAGAAAAAATAAAAGAGATGAGAGACATATTCCTTAATCCTTTTCAGGCGGCCAAGCTGGGGCAGGTGGATATGATAATTAATCCCAAAGATACGAGGACGGTTTTGATTAAGTGCCTGGAGTCGCTTGAGAATAAAAGAGAAATCAGGGCGGACAGAAAGCACGGCAACATCCCCCTCTAATTTTTTTCAATTTTCAATTTTCAAAACCTTGACAGCATTTTATAATTTGATATATTGAGAATACCCACAGCTACCCCTCAATCCGAACACTTAACGCATTCAACTCCAGATCTTGATAGCGGGGTCCTCTTGAGCGAGGGAATTGCTTTTAGTTCTTTTTTATGCCAAGGGAGAAGTTGTCCTCTAACTAAAGAGAGAGAGGCGGACTCCATGATTACAACGTGGGCGAGAGGGTTCGAACCCCTTCCCTTGGCAATTTTTTATTTAGCATTTAATATTTGACAGGGAATTTGGGTTTTGGTAATATTTGGATATGAAAAATATGGTTTTGAGCAGGAATATAATTATTAGCATTATTATCAGATCTCTCTTGAGAAAGGGGTAAGTTGTTGTTTAGAAGTTAAAAATTATGAGCGACTCCCCTCTTTCCCAGAAGAGATTCTTCTTTTTATTATAAAGAAAACTTTTCTGTAAATAGAAATTTAAAAATTTAATACACTTGAAAATGAAAGACGCAGAAAAAGATGATAACGAAAAAATGTGCCCATTATGTAAGGGAACCAAAAGAACAAAGATAACAGACTGTAATACTGGAAAGGAGTCTACTAGGCCGTGTAAGGAATGTTGTAAAGATGAGGCAAGGTGGTATATATAGAATCTATGTATGAATTTTATTCATTGAGCGCAAAAGGAGGCCATCCTCCTTCTTTTTTTTGACAAAAAATGCCTTTTGAGATAAGATGATTTTAGTTTAGTTTTAGTCCGACAGAATCGGGCTTTTATTTTTAAGTCTTTATATGTTAAAATATTAACAGAATTAAATATTAAAATACTATGTTAGATATAAAAAATTTCATTTCGGCCATTGGCCAAATAGCGGAAGAAAAAGGGATTCCCCAAGAAAAAATCTTGGAGATTATTGAGGTGGCCATTGCCACAGCCTATAAGAAAGATTACGGAAAAAAGGGGCAGGTAATCAAAGCTAAACTAAACCCTGAAACAGGAGCGGTTAATTTTTGGCAGTCCAAAACAGTGGTTGACGACACTTTGGTTTATTTTGAGGAAGAAAAAAAAGAGGAAGAATTGCCTAAGGAGGGTCTTGATGAGTCCAGAGAGGAAAAAGAAAGAAGGGAAAAAAGAGAAGAGATGGAAATGGCGGAAGGAAAAGACGAGAGCGGAAGAGTAAAGTTTAATCCGGAAAAACATATCTTATTGGAGGAGGCCAAGAAGGAAAATTCCAAATTGGGCATTGGCGACGAATTAGTCATTCCCTTGGAAATTCAGGAAGGTTATGGCCGTATTGCCGCTCAAACAGCTAAGCAGGTTTTGATGCAGAAAATAAGGGAATCGGAAAGAGAATGCATCCGCGAAGAATACAAATCCAAGGAAGGAGAAATCGTTTCCGGCATAGTCCAGAGAATAGAAAATAGGAATGTCTTTTTGGACATCGGAAAAACTTTCGGAGTTTTAACAAGAGAAGAGCAGGTTCCCGGAGAATTTTACAAGATCGGTCAAAGATTAAAAGTTTTTGTTGTTAAAGTTGAAGAAACTTTCAAGGGTCCGGTCATCTTTCTATCCAGAGCCTATCCAAGACTTGTTTCAAGGCTTTTTGAATTGGAAGTTCCGGAAATCGCTGACGGACAAGTTGAGGTAAAATCAATCGCCAGAGAGGCAGGTTCCAGAACAAAAATAGCTGTCTTTTCCTCTAAGGAAGGCATTGACCCTATCGGAGCGACAGTCGGACAAAAAGGCACCAGAGTTATGGGAGTTATCAACGAGCTGGGCGGAGAAAAAATAGACATTATTGAGTATTCTGAAAAACCGGAAAAATACGTTGCCAATGCTCTGGCTCCGGCTAAAGTGGTAGATGTGAGGATAATAGGGAAAAACAAAGTTCTGGTAATTGTGCCGGAAGACCAGCTGTCTTTGGCCATAGGCAAAGAAGGCCAGAACGTCAGATTGGCCGCCAAGTTAACGGGCTGGAAAATTGATGTTAAAGGAGAAAATGACAACGAGGGCATAGAACGAGCTGAAAAGGCGGAAGCAGAAAGTCAAGGATTAAAACAAGATGCAAAAAAAGAAGAAGTCAAGGAAGAAAAGAAACTATCTCCTACTAAGCCAGAAAAAAGCCTAAGAAAGCAAAGCCTAAGAAAGCGTAATGTTCGTTCGGTTTTTAAATTGGGTCATTAAAAATTTTTAGAGACATGACTTTAGTTCCAACTGTTATAGAAAAATCTCAATATGGCGAACGGGCCTATGATATTTACTCCCGTCTTTTAAAAGAAAGGATTATCTTTTTAGCCGGCCCGATAAATGACATCACGGCTAATTTAGTTGTGGCTCAAATTTTATTTTTAGCGTCTAAGGATTCCAAAAAAGACATTCAGCTTTACATCAACAGCCCCGGCGGTTCAGTCCCGGCCGGTTTGGCTATTTACGACACCATGCAATATGTTAAGCCGGATATCTCCACTGTTTGTGTCGGTTTGGCCGCTTCTTTCGGCGCTGTTTTACTGGCCGCCGGAGCTAAAGGGAAAAGATTTGCTCTGCCTAATGCGGAAATTTTATTGCATCAGGTTGCCGGAGGCGTAAGCGGACAAGCGACGGAGATTGAAATCACAGCCAAGCAGATTATAAAAATCAAAGGAAGATTAAATAAGATTTTGGCCAAGCATACCGGACAGGCCTTGCCGAAAGTGGAAACAGACACTGACAGAGACTTCTATCTTTCCGCCGAAGAAGCCAAGGAATATGGTATAGTAGATGAGGTGATAAAGACGAAAGCGTAAATCCAAAATCTAAATGTCAAATGTCAAATCAAGTTCAAAATCTAAAATCTAAAAATAAATACGATTTAGTAGAAAGGACAGCTGTGTTTGGCGAAGATATTATCGAATTTGCCAAGGAATTACCCAAAAATCCTATTAACAATCCCAAGTGGTTCGTTCAGGGACTAGCGTAGGGGCAAATTACATGGAAGCAGACGGAGCAGAATCTAAAAAAGATTTCAAACATAAGATAGCTATTTGCAAAAAAGAATCAAAGGAAACAATGCATTGGTTCAGAATGATAGCCAAGGCCAATTCTGAAAAAGCGGAGAGGTGCAGAGAATTGTATAAAGAGGCGCATAAACTGGCATTGATATTTAGATTTAAAAAAATATGGTTAAATTTTTAAACAAAGAAAATTCTAAAGTTATATTTATTGTCTTGATGACGGTTGCCATTTTGATTGCCATCATTATTTTTTTGATTTACAATAAAGAAAAAGGGCGACAAAATCTCTCCCCTGCCCCGCAGGAAAAGACGATAGAGGAAATCATGAAAGAAAATATCATAACGGAGTTGCCATCAGGAGAAGAGAAAGAGGAAATAGAAAAAATTATAGAAAGAAATACTGTTGCCAATCCGATTTCTGATAAAAAAAGAGAGCAATTGGATAATATATTAAAAGAAAATAAAATAAACCAATAATTATTAAAAAATATGAATATAAAATTTTTTTCTCAATCATTAAGTGTCATTGCTATTTCTTGTCTGATGGCTGTTGGAGTTGTTTGGGCATGGACCGAGCCGACTGCGACTCCTCCTGGGGGAAATGTAAAAGCTCCGCTTAATGTTGGTCCTGATATGCAAGAAAAATTAAATGGTTTGATATTGAATACTGGTAATGCTCCCCTTGGCTTAATCGTCGCCAATGGCAATGTCGGCATCGGGACGACGACGCCGAACTCAAATGCAAAACTGGACGTAGCCGGACCGATAAGAATTCAAGGCCAAATTAGCGCAACTTGCGATGGCACCACTAGGGGCTTAATTTATTATAATAGTGGAGATGGTAATTTCTATGGTTGTACGGGGGCAGGATGGAGAGTTTTAAATAACAACCCGTAGGTTTTATGAGAAAATTATAAAACAAAAAGGCGGAAGAATGCCGAGGAGTAGAAAAAAGATTGCAGGTAATTATTCCTGTATTGTTAGTTTTTTTATTAAGCATTGGAGGGGCGACGAGCGTAATTTCTGCCGATTGTTGCGGAAATGGCATCTGCGAATGGTTCTCGAATGAGAGTGAGAATTGTGGCAATTGTCCGGCAGATTGCGCAAAAGACCTTGATGGAGACGGGTATCTGAAACTAGATTGGAATTTTTGTCCACCGCCTTTGGGCACTGATTATAACGACAATAATAAAGGAGTAAATCCCATCGTGGCAGAAAACTGTAGCGATGATGTAGATAATAATCAAAATGGCCAAACTAACGAGGGATGCGTTTGCAAAAAAAATGATCTCCCTGTTCCGTTAGAACCGCGAGAAGTCCCGATATCTTCCACCGCCAATGCCATTCTTATCATCCTCCTTTTGATTGTCGGAGTAACGAGGATCAGATCTGGCAAATGATTGTTTGTAGTACCAACTGGTCGAATCTATAGCCGGTTTTTTATTTCCCAAATCTCCCTTTCTCAAATTCCCTCTTTTTCTTTTCTTAAGATAAATGTATAATAAATCAAGAATCAAGAAGTGGGAGACACCCTTAATGCTGACTACTTGATGCTTGATACTAGTCTATGGCGAAAAAGTTTTTAACCATAATTTTAATAACTCTTTTTATCAGCTTCGCTCCCCCTGCGTTTGCTTTTAGTATAGACGGTGGCGGCGTTTGTTCTTGCAATACCTGCGTTGATTGCACGGCTGCTTTGAATGACAATACGAATTGCTCCAGTACAGTAAAATTAACCGCTGATATCATTGATCAACCAACAACCTGTATTGATAATCCGACATTTTTTACCAATAAGACCTTTGATTGCCAGAACAAGACAGTTGACGGAGCAATGACCTTAAACGGGGCGGTGGCAACAAGC